>JBJTWJ010000110.1:0-13343 GCA_046081665.1 Alphaproteobacteria bacterium
CGCCGCGGCCCGGCACATTCTCGACTCGGCCGGGGCGACGGCCGTGGAGATCGAGCCCATCGCGGGCCGCCTCAACGACCATTACGACCCGCGGGCCAAGGTCCTTCGGCTGTCTTGTCAATAAACCCTTTAGCATCAGAATTATAACCGATAAAATTGCTATTGTGATCAATTACTACAGTGTTCACAGCTTTGATTTTTTGAGCGCTATCATCAAGTTTAAAACATTGTTCAATAATTTTTTCTTTAAAAGGAATGGTAACATTAAAACCTGCAAAACCTTGATTTTTTAGATTTTCAAGGCTGACATAAAAATTTTTTGGATCAATATTAAAAGCTTGATAACTGCCGTTAATTTGTAATTTTTGTAAAAAATAATTATGAATTTTTGGAGATAATGAATGATCAACCGGATTGCCAATTAATCCAGCTTTGATGGTTGGAGATTGATTGTTATCGAAAACTTGGGTCATTTAAAATTTAATTAAGATTTCCACCATTACTTCCTGAAGCATTATTATCTTGAGTTTTATTAGCTTCTTCAGGATTTTTATTGGCATCTCCAGGTTTTGATCCAAGATTAGGCATGTTTGGTTCTTGCTTAGGAATTGGAATTTTTGAAGAAATTCTTGAGGTGAAAAACTTATCTTTAAAATAAAAAATTTTTTTACATTTAACTGGTGGTTGAGATTCAATTAAAATAATTTGATCTTCACGAGGCAGTTGAATAACTTCTTGCGGAAGAAGTAATGCTCTTTGCACATTTGAAACGTGAAGTGATCGAGCACCCGGATTGAGATCAAGATATTTTGGTTTGTTGTAAGAAATTTGCGTAGCAGTTTTGTTGCCAATTAATTGTGAAATTAAATTAGCAGTTTGCATGTTGTTCGCAGCAAAAGTGATTCGGTAAGTAGCGTTAGATAAAAAAGAGTTCATACCGTTTTCTTCGTAAATACCTTTTAGCTGTTCAGTGTCTTGAATAATCAAAAATAATCTAACGCGATAACCACGAAAATAAGCAATTCCGGCAAGAAATTGTTCCATTTTACCAAGAGTTGGGAACTCGTCCATCATCATTAAAACGCCAAATTTTTCATGCTTTTGAGGCATCTTGGCAGTGAAAAATGCTGCAGCTTGTTGATAAAACATATTCATCAACGGTTTCAAGCGAGCAATGTTATCAGGGGTTAAGCCAACATAAACAGTATGAGGAGTAATTTTAAATTCATGAAGATTAAAATCACTAGTTGCAGTTGTAGTATCAATCAAGGGGTTAGCCCAAAGTTCTAATGACGAGTTAGCAGTTGAAGTAACTGATCCACGTTCTTTATCGGGTTTTTGTAAATAGGAAGCAATGTTCATATAAGCAACGGGGTGAATGATTTTGCCCATGGTATCAAGAACCACAGCAAGATTGTAAACCACATCATCGCTTCTTAAGGTTCTAACAACTTCGCCTAAGGTTGCAGGTTTATTGGGATCGCAGACTAAATATAGCATAACTCCCGTCAACAATGCTCGAGCTTCGTTTGACCAGAATTCTTGTTTAGGAAGTAAGAAGTTGCAGATTTTTTGAACGTCATCAACCATTTGCCCAGGTTTTTTACTAATCCAATCCATTGGGTTATAGCAATGGCTTATGCCATCTGGATCAGCAGGGTTCCATAAAAAAACTCGTTGTTTTAATTGTTTTCTTCGCCATCCTGAGCTAAGCTCGTAGTTTTCTAATTTGATATCGTGAACAATAACTGAATCTGTCCAAAAGAGCAGGTTAGGGATTACAAAGCCAACACCTTTACCAGAACCTGTTGGAGCAAATAATAAGATGTGCTGATAGCCATCGGCAATAAGTAATTTTTTTTGATAATCGCCAAGTAACACACCATTTTTGCATCTTAAACCCATTTTTTTTATTTCTTTAGCAGATGCCCAGTGAGCATCGCCATGGATTGACTCAGGTTTTTTGAATGGTCTCCAGTCAATTAATGGAGCTCGAAAAATCCAACAAATTGCAAACAATAATAAATATGGTAAAGTAGTAGAAATCCATAATTTTGGAACAAAACCATTGTAACTTGTTGATGTTAATTTAGTATTGTTGATTATGTAGAACTTCCAATAAGCATACATTGTTTTTGAAATGTAAATAAATTGCTTGTCAACTGGAAGTGCAGTATAGCCTTTGATTAGTTCCCAATTACCGTTAATGCTTAGTATCACAAGGGTTCCTGTAATGTAATAACACAAAGTTAGAACCATTACTATTAGGAAAGTAATAATTGTAAAATTTCTGAAATGTCTTATAAACGGATTATCCGCTTCAACGGTCATTAATTATTTAAATAATTATTTAATATTAATTTAAAAGGCTTGGCAAATTGAAAAAAAATTTCATATATTTATCATATATTTATAATAAATAAAATTTAATTTTCTAATCTTTTTTTTGTATAATTCTTTTTTAAGAGTTTCTTAAGTTCTTAGCAACAAGCATTGCTTCATCGCTAATTTCCTCTCCTGATAACATTCTGGCAATTTCTTGATCGCTTTGGGAATTATTTAGGATTTCAATAATGGTGTTATATTTTTTCTGCACCGAATTTGTACAAAGTTTTTTACTAATTTTGAAATGAGTATCAGCTTTAGAAGCGATTTGAGCCTGATGAGTTACTACCAAAATTTGTAAATTTGAAGCAAGTGTTTTTAATCTTTTACCAACTGCTTGAGCAGTGCTTCCGCTGATTCCCGTGTCAATCTCATCAAAAATTATTGTAGGTGTAGATTTTACATCAATTAAAGCAACTTTTAAAGCTAGCATAAATCTTGATAATTCACCTCCTGAAGCAATTTTGGTGATTTCATCAAAATTATTATTATTGGTTGAAGCAAGAAATTTAACGCGATCAAGACCATTAAAATTATATTCTTCAGCAATTTTTTCAGAGTTAGTGTTTTTTTCTAGATTAACAAATTCAACTTTGAATTTAGTTTCAGCCATTTTTAAAAATTGTAATTCTTCTTCAACTTTTTTGCTTAAAATTTTTGCTGATTTTTGTCTTTTGTTTGATAACTCTTCGGCAATTTGATGATATTGCTTGAGATGTTCTGATTTCTGGTTTTGTAGATCATTTAAAATTTTTTTTGAGTCAGAAATTAAATTAATTTTGCCATAAGCATCTTCAATAATTTTGCTAAGCTCATTGCTTTGAACATTAAATTTTCTTGCAAGATTTTTAATAATAAAAAGCCTTTCTTCGATGGTATCGCGATCAAAATTCTGACCATTGATTGATCTGATAATGTTGTTAATAAATGTTATAAACTGCTCAATATTATTAAGATTATTTTCGCTATCTTCACTAAACTTTTTAAATTGTTGGATTTGTTCAATTAAATGATTATCGATAATATTTTGGTTTTTTAAAAAAATTCTTTGACTTGACATCAGAAAACCCAAGGCTTCACTCAAATTTTGTTTAAGATCATTTAAAAAATTGAGAATTTTTTCTTGAGCTAAAAATTTTTCTTTATTGGCTATCAATTGCTGTTCTTCATTTTCTTTAACATCTGCTTCGCTAAGCTCTTTGATAACATGCTCAAGATAATCTTGTTCACGATTGGCTTGTGTGGTTTTATGATTTATTTCAGAAATTTCTTGATCAATATTTTTTAATTCTTGATATTTTTTACGAAGCTTTGCAAGGAGCTGGGAATTATTAGCGAACTCATCAAGCATTGTTAAATGCAAGCTAGAATTTAACAGACCATGCTGATCATGTTGACCATTAATTTCAACAAGTGTTTCACCAATTTTACTTAATAAATTAACCCCAATTGTTTGATCATTAACAAAAACTTTACTTGTTGAATTCTCTAAAATTATTCTACGAATACGCAGATTGTCTGGGTTTTCATCGTCAATAAGTGAATTTTCGACAAGGATTTTTTTGCAAAAATTATTATTGGCAATGTCAAATTCAGCACTAACTTCGGCCTTATTGCTATTCGATCCAATCAATCGTGAAGTTGAACGAAAGCCAATTGCTAAACCAAGAGCATCAAGCAAAATTGATTTTCCTGAGCCAGTTTCCCCCGTTAAAACACAAAGCCCAGATTTAAACTCAATTCGAGCCTGACTGATAATTACAATATTGTTGATTGTTAAAGAGTTTAACACATTGCTTGCAAGTAGAGATTTATTAATTTAATTTTTAAATATTCGCTAAATTTTTAGCAAAATTATTTATTTCATAAGATTTAGATAATTTAAAAGATTAATTTTATGATGCAATATTATGACCAAAAAAACCACCAATCAACATACGCAATCAACAAACCTTGATTTTATTGATCCAAGGCTTATCAATGATTGCCAATTTGTTACTGAACTTGAATTATCAGTAGTACTTTTGATGAATGATTGCAATTATCCATGGTTAATTTTGGTTCCAAAGGTCGAGCAAGTTTATGATCTAACTGATCTGGATTATATCAAGCAAAGAGTTGTTTTAGAAGAGATAAATTTATGTGCTAATTTTTTAAAAGAAAATTTTTCGGTTGATAAACTAAATATCGCTAGTCTAGGCAATGTTGTAAAGCAATTACATATTCATGTTATTGCTAGATCTAAAAATGATTTAACTTTTCCAAAACCTGTCTGGGGTAATTCAATTGCTAAACCTTATCAATTATCAGTAGCTAATAAAATTATTAGTGATTTTAAAATATTTATAAATAAAAAAGTTAACAATAATGGATAATCAATTATTATTAAAAAAAATTCTTTATCGCTCTAAATATCGGGGATGCAAAGAAACTGATTTCTTGCTTGGTAACTTCTTCGCCAACAATGCCAATGCCTTAGAGCAATTTGGCCTTAATTTATGCGAAGAGTTTCTAGACGAAGATGATATGCAAATTTATGATTGGATAGTTAGCAATGATGATTTTCCTAAAAAATATCAAAAAATTATTGCTTCAATTCGTAATTTTCATAAACTTAATAAATAACACCAATTCTTAGGGAATTGGTATTATTCTACAACAATACAATCAGCTCTTGTTTTTTGGGCTTGGGAGATATATTTCTGACAAAAATTTTCAGCTTCGATTTGATTAAAAAATTCACCGATTTGTAAACGATAAAAAATTCCTCTTTTGCCAAGATCAACTTTTTGAATTGCACTACGCAAATTAACAAAGAGATTAGGGTGAGTTCTAAGCAGTCTTTTCCATTGATCTTCAGCAAGCTCTTTGGAAGACATTGCAGCGATCTGAACGCGAATATATTTTTTGCGTTGTGAATTTTCTGCCTGACCCTGAGGTTTTAAGTCATTATCAAATTCAGCACTAAGTTTATTATTGGAGTTAGGGTTTGATAAAATTTCGTCATTGCTAGATGCTTGATTGCCAAGATTATTTTGGTTAGTAAGATTTTGACCAATTACAATAGGTTGATTGTTTTTGTTAATGGGATTGTTGTTGGCAATATTGTTATTGTTTTGAGTTATTGGGCTAGGGTTTATTGGGCTTGGGTTTGCAGGATTAAGACTTGGCTGATTCGCATTTGCTGGATTGGAATTGTTGGCGTTAAGGGTAGGGCTTTTGTTTTCAGAGATTTTTTCAATTTCTTTTTTGGGAGGAAGTGCAGTCTCAGGAGTTTGAATAACTTTAGTGTTATCAATTTTTCCAGCTTCTTTTTTATTGCCAAAAATGTCCTCGTAAATATTGCGATCAATTTTAGCTTGAGGATCATTTTTATTTTCATCATTTTCTTCGCTAGAAATTCTGATTGGAACTTGAGAAGCTTTAATTAATTCAACATTATCATCATTTTGATAGACAAAATGATAAGCAGTGATGGTGATATACACAAAAAGTGACAGCGAGATGATAGTTGCAACCCCTAGAAAAATCTGGCGATTGATATTAGAGTTTTGTTTTTCGTCATTGTCTTTTTGATAACCAAAATCTTCCATATTTTTTTAGAAATTTAAAATGAATTTATTAAAATTATTTAGTTTATATTAAGTTACAACAAAATGAAATTCATTTCATTTCATTGCAAGCTTTTATGTTAAAAATTTCGAGAGTTGTAGCAATTATTTTCTGAACTGCTTTAACCAAGAATAATCTTGCCAAACTTAATTGAATATTATCTTTAATAATAAATTTAAGTTGCTCATTTTCTGAGCCTCTATGCCATTGAGCATGAAAATCACTGGCTAATTCCTGAAGATAAAATGCCAAACGGTGAGGTTCAAAATGCTGAACAGACATTTCAACAACTCGTAAAAAACTAGCAATTTTTTTTAAAATCTCCAATTCACCTTGATCATTTAAAACTTCTAAAAAATCAATATTTTTTGATGAGTAATCCTTAAAAATTTTTTCATTTCCAAAATCTTTATTAAAAATTTCTTGGGCATTTCTTAAAATTGAACAGCATCTCGCATGAGCATATTGCACATAAAAAACCGGATTATCTTTTGATTGCTCAACAACTTTTGTTAAATCAAAATCAAAAGGAGTATCGTTTTTTCGACAGAGCATCAAGAACCTTAAAACATCAGCTCCAACCTCTTCAATAACTTGATTGGCAGTAATAAAATTTCCAGCTCTTTTTGACATTTTTAAGGGTTGACCATCTTTAACAAATTTAACCATTTGACAAAGAATTACCTTCAATTGAACCTGATCATCAGTAATGGATTTAACAACTGCATTAAGTCTTTTAACATATCCTGCATGGTCATAGCCTAAGGGCATAATTATGATTTTAGCTTTTCTTTCAAATTTGCTTAGGACGTAAGCAATATCTGAGGCAAGATAAGTGTAAGAACCATCAGCCTTAATCACCACTCGATCTTGATCATCACCAAACAAGGTTGAGCGAAAGAGGGTCTGGTCAACGCTTGCATATTCATCATCAATTTGACCAACTCCTTTAGCAGTTTTAGGAATTTCTAATTTTCCAAGATAAATTAAATTTTTGTTTTTAAGTATTTCAATAGCTTGAGAGATTTTATTGCTATCATGTAATTGTTTTTTTTCAGAAAAATAACTATCATGTTTAATGCCAAGAGCTAAAAGATCTTGTTTGATTAAATCGACCATATAATCAACAACAATATCACGAATTAACAAAAAATATTGTTCTTCACTAAGATTAAGTAATTTATCTTGGAAGTTATTGTAAATTAATTGTCCAAGAGTAATTAAATATTCTCCAGGGTAAAGACCTTCGCTGATACTAATTTCTTTACCGCAAGCTTGTTGATAACGCAAAAAAACTGAACGAAGAAGGGTGGTAATTTGCACCCCTGCATCATTGATATAATATTCTTTTAAAACATCATAACCAGTTTTTTTAAGCAAATTAGCTAAAACATCGCCGTAAATTGATCCACGAGTATGACCTACATGAATTGGACCAGTTGGGTTAGGAGAGGCATATTCGAGATTTACCTTGTGCGAATTACCAAGATTTGGTAACTCAATTTTATCGCAATTAACAACTTGCGATAAAATTAGATGCCAAATTTTATCTTCAAGAAAAATATTTATAAAACCTGCTTTAACAATCTCAATTTTTTTAATGATTTTAAAATTTACAGCGGTGTTTTTCAAAAGAGAATGTTGTAAATCTTTGTCTTGAATTCTTTGAGCTAATTCATTGGCTAAAAGCTCAACATTATTAAATTTAGAATTGCTAAATTTTTTGTTTAAAATCATTGCAATGTTGCAGGCAACATCACCAAATTTTTTGTCTTTGATTGGTTCAACGCTAAAATTTTTTAATGAGTCATCGTTAAAATTTATCTGGCAATCATCGGCTAGTTGTTTGGCAACGCTAATAAATTCAAAGTTTAAGGTGTTGAAAATATTGAGCATAATTTTTGTTCTTGCGAATTATTAAAAATATTGGCAAATTATCTGAGTTGTGAAAATTTAAAACATTACAGTTTAAGTTTAGAAAATATAGCATCAAATTACCAAGAATAATTTTGAGTTACAACAATTAATTTAACATATTTTTAAATAATGAGTATTAATTATAACAGCACCTATTACCTCGTTAAAAGATTAACCAAAGAATATATCGTAATTCATTGGCGAACTTTTTTAACTTCAATAGCCTTGATGCTGGTGATAGCTGGAACAACCTCGTTTCATGCATGGCTGATTAAACCTGCACTTGATTCAGTTTTTGTTGAAAAAAATACCACAGCATTAATTTTTATTCCTATCATAGTATTGATTGTTACAGTTATCAAAGGCTTTGCAACATATTTTCAACTTCTAACTATGAATTTATTGACGATGCGAATTACTTCGGATATGCGTCTTCGCCTTTATGAGCATTTTATTCGCTCTGATATTGCTAAGCTTCATAGCAAATCTTCAGGTGATATGATTGCCAGTATTATCAATGAAATTTCTTCAGTTGTTGGTTTAATTTCAACAGCGATGAATGGTTTTGTTAAGCAATTTTTTACGCTTGGAGCCTTGATTTTGGTGATGTTTAATCAAAGCGTAGAATTATCACTTGTTGCATTTATTGGTTTTCCTCTAGCTGCCTATCCGATTTATCGCATTGGTAAAAGATTAAGAAATTTATCATATAAAAATCAAGAAATTGCCTCTAAATTTAATTCGCAAATGAGCGATACTTTACAATATTCAAAATTAGTTAAGGCTTATCACTGCGAAGATTTTGAAGTAAAGAGAATGGGTTTAATTGTTGAAAGTGCATTTAAAATGGCCAAAAAAATTTCTAGAATTTCTCTGATCTCATCACCATTTGTTGAGAGTTTGGCAGGGATTGGTGTTGCTGCGGTGATCTGGTATGGTGGACATCAAGTTATCACTGGGCAAACTACTCCTGGAGCATTCTTTTCTTTTTTTGCAGCAATGATGATGGCTTATAAACCATTAAAATCGGTTTCAAATATGAACACAGGTGTACAAATGGGTTTAGCTGCAACAACTCGACTTTATAAATTGCTCGACGAAAAACCTGAGATTACCGATAAACCAAATGCCCTTGATTTGCAAAATATCAAAGGTGATATTGAATTTTCACAAGTTTGTTTTAGTTACATCGAAGGTAAACAAGCATTAAATGAAATTAATTTTAAAATTCCCGCTGGAAAAACTGTGGCGTTGGTTGGTCATTCAGGGGGAGGGAAATCTACGATCATGAGCATGATTTTAAGATTTTATGATCCAAGTAGCGGAGTTATTAAGCTCGATGGTCATGATATTAAAGACTTATCAATTAAATCACTGCGTAGCTCAATGTCGGTAGTAAATCAAGAAGTAATGTTATTTGATGATACGGTTTTAGAAAATATTCGCTATGGAAAAGTTGATGCTACTGAAGAGCAAATAATCCGAGCTGCTAAATTAGCTGAAGCTGATGAGTTTATCCAAGAGCTTCCAGAAAAATATCATAGCAAGGTCGGACAAAACGGGATCAGACTGTCGGGAGGGCAAAGACAGCGAATTGCTATTGCTCGGGCTATTCTTTATGATGCTCCAATTCTATTGCTTGATGAAGCTACTTCAGCACTTGATCCGATTTCAGAAAAATTGATCAAAGATGCATTGGCAAAATTAATGAAAAATCGCACCTCGCTAGTAATTGCTCACCGTTTATCAACAGTTATTCATTGCGATAAAATTATTGTGATTAGCCATGGGCAAGTGGTTGAAGAGGGAACGCATCAAGAGCTTTTAGATAAAAATGGCATGTATGCTAATCTTTATTTAAAACAGTTTGAAATTACTCAAGATTGATAAATTTGTTTAAAAAAATTATAAATAAATTAAAAATTATAAATATTTATAAATATGAGCGATAACTCAAAAAATGATAATTCAAAAAAACTAATAACTGATAATCTAGAAAATGCCAATTTCAAAAATTCTGATCAAAAAAATTCTGAATTTAATGCAGATAAATTAATTGCTCAAAATAGAGAAAAAACAGCAGAAAAAAGTGTTGATAAAAATTTAGAAAAAAATAACCGTCAAAAAAAATTATCGCAAGCTTTAAGGCAGAATTTAGTAAGAAGAAAAAAAATATAAATTATTTAAAAATAATTTAGTTGAGTCTTAAATTTAAAAAAATTAAAATTTTAGTTAAGTAGTTTTAACAAGTTTTTTATAATAATTTTAAAATTTAAATTCAATTCTCATGAAAATTTCTATTATTTCAAAAACTTTTTTTTCAATTCCAATTTTTTTATTTCTGGCTTCATGTAGCAACAAAATTGTTACTTACGCAAATTATAATTTACCTACAGTTGTTAACAAAAATCCTAAGAAAAAAGGCGAAACATGTGCACGCTTTATCTTTCCATTTTCTCTCTTATATTCTAATTATGACTTATCTGTAGAAAAAGCCCAAAAAGATGCCGGAATAAAAGAAATTATAAGCATCGAGCAAGAAACTAGAGATATTATCAAGTTTTCTTATTTCCCATCATTATATTCGCACAACTGCATAATTGTTCGCGGAAATTAATTTTCTAAAATTACAATTCTTTAATGAATAAAGTTAATGTCATCGGTGCAGGTCTTGCCGGAAGTGAATGTGCTTGGCAATTGGCTAGTCGAGGAATCGCTGTTGAGATATTTGAAATGCGCTGTGAAAATGTTAAAACATTTGCCCATCGCACTTCAGACTGTGCTGAATTAGTTTGTTCAAATTCCTTGAGATCTCATGATCCAGCAACTGCGATTGGCTTATTGCATCATGAAATGAAGCAATTGAATTCACTAATAATTGATAGTGCACTGCAAAATAGTGTTCCGGCCGGAAGTGCTTTGGCTGTTGATCGTGAAGGTTTTTCAAAATATATCGAGCATAAACTTCTTGCTACTAACAAAGTTAAAATTTCTCGTCAAGAAATCACTTCATTGCCAATTGAATCTGAAGAAAAGTGGATAATTGCTACAGGTCCACTCACTTCAGATAAATTAAGTCAGGATATTTTAAAACATACTAATCAACAACATCTAGCTTTTTTTGATGCAATTGCCCCAATAGTTTTTAAGGAATCAATAAATTTTGACGTTGCTTGGAAGCAATCACGATATGATAAGGGCAATGGTGATGATTACATTAATTGTCCGCTAAATTATCAGCAATATTGTCAATTTGTAGATGATTTAATTAACAGTGAAAAAGCAGAGTTTAAAGAATGGGAAAAAAATACCCCATATTTTGATGGTTGTTTGCCAATTGAAGTTATGGCCAGTAGAGGTTTAGATGTTTTGCGATTCGGACCATTAAAACCAGTCGGATTGACTAATCCGCATTTTCCAAAATCACCAGTTGGAACTCCTTTAAAACAGCGTTTAGAAAAACCTTATGCTGTAGTGCAACTGCGTCAAGATAATAAATCAGGAAGTCTTTACAATATCGTAGGTTTTCAAACTAAAATGAAATATGGCGAACAGCAAGAAGTTTTTCGAAAAATCCCCGGTCTTGAAAATGCTGAGTTTGCAAGATTTGGAGGAATTCATCGCAATACTTTTATAAATTCTCGTGAATTGCTTGATAAGTTTTTGCGTTTTAAAAAATTTCCCAATCTTTTTTTTGCAGGACAAATTACCGGAGTTGAAGGCTATGTTGAATCAGCTAGTTGTGGACTTCTGGCAGGAATTTTTTGTGCTCAAGAAATTTTACAAAATACTCAATTATCGGCAGATTTTTTACCTCCCTTAACCACAGCAATTGGCAGTTTATTAGCTTACATCACTACAGATCCGCAACTTAATCAAAATAATCAACGCTCTAATTCAAAGATTGCATTACAACCAATGAATGTTAATTTTGGATTACTTGCATCATTGCCAAATAATGTAAAAAAAGATCAGCGTAAAGAGCTCTACAAAACCAGAGCCTTAGAGGCAATTGAAAATTGGAAAAAAAATTTAAATAATTAGCTAAATTAATTAAAATAACTTTTATGAATCAAAATTGTAAAACAATAAAGTTAGTTAAAAAATCGCAATTTCTAATTTCTTTAAATAAAACTAAAGAAATACAATCGCATTTATTAATTTCAAAAGATCGATTTAAATTAATTGTTAACTTTTTAATGTTATTTTTGCTGACAACAAGTTGTAAGGCAAATTGGCAATATACAAAAAATTCTAGTTTGGACTGGACAAAAATTTCTGAGAAAAATAAATTTTGTAAAATTGGCTCAAGCCAATCGCCAATTGATATTGTTAATGAATTTTCTGACAATGAATTAATTTTTAATTATCAGTTACCCAAGCAAAATAATGCTGAAAAAATTCTAAGTTATCATGTTTTAAAAACAGTATTTTTCGATCGCAGTTATTTGCTACGTTTTAAGAAAAAATATTTTCTAAGATATTTTGAATTTCATCATCCCAGTGAGCATTTAATTAAGGGTCAAAATCACTCGCTAGAAATGCAAATTGCTCATAAAAGTGAAGATGAGCAATGGTTAATGCTATCGCTGTTTTTAGAGGTTGGAAAAGAAAATAAAAATTTTAATGAAATCATCGATTTTGTTAGTAATAAAAAAATTTTAGAGGCAAAAATTAATCTCAACAAAATTATCAATAAAAATGACTCAGTGTTTTTTTATGATGGATCTCTAACTACTCCACCATGCACGGAAGGGGTAAAATGGTATGTTATGAAAACACCAATTGAGATCTCTGTTGAACAAATGAATATTATAATAAAGAAAACAATTTTTAGCAAAACTAATGCTCGCGAAGTTCAGAAATTCAATATCGAAAAATTTTAAATTATTCAAAATCTCTAAATAATTTTGAAGAAAATTATCACGCTAGATTTTTTATGCGTAATAATACCATTTCCATTTTTTAATTAAAGATTTAAGCAAAAATTTTTTAGATAAAAATATTTAAAAAATGAAGTCGTATATCCATACGGCTGAGGCTTTTTAAGGATTTTTAGCAAAAAATTTGAACTTAAATATTTATACCTTATGTGATTAATTAAAAATTGGAAATGGTATTATACCATTTCCAATATTAAATGATAAATTAAGTAAAATATTTTAATCACAACTTGGTATTAGAAGCATTCAAAGCAATTTTTAAGAAAAATCTTTAGCTTTTATCCATATTCGCCATAAATTGCTTTTACAAAAAATTTTGGTATTTTATATCCCAAAGAGATAAGGGATTAATAAATTATTTTTAAAATAAGAACGATATTTATAGGATTTTGAAGGAATTAATTTTTTATTCTGCCTAACAATATAAAGTTTTATAAAAAAAATTCAAAACTTTTATTGCAATATCATTTTAACTTTAAAAATTAG
>JBJTWJ010000111.1:0-15939 GCA_046081665.1 Alphaproteobacteria bacterium
TAGATCACCAAGCCCATCAGGTTTATCAGGTTTAAGATCTTTAGGGTTAAGGTCACCAAGCCTTGAAAGATTTCCAGCTCTCATTTAGAAAAATTACCCAGTTTTGCAAAAATTAATAAAATCGGAGATGTTTTAAGGGGTCAATTAAGGAGACAAAGTTCTCAATTATTCTCAAATAGGGAGACAAAGTTCTTCTTCTGAGGCCTTTGTAAATAGATTTAGCGGACCAAATTCAGGATCTTCAAGTTCTCAAGGAGGATCTAGATAAATTTAGAACTAGCATTATTTAACAAATAATACCAATTCAATATCTTTAAAAGTACAAAAAAAAATTAAAATTCTAACTTCATATTTTTGGCAAAAAATCTTTAAAAATTTTAAACAGTCGTGCTTCACAGCAACGACATGACATCAGCTGTATGGACATACAGCTTAATTTTTTAAAGATTTTGATCTCAAAAAGCATGATCAAAGCCTAAAGGCACGACTGGCAAAAATATTTTGTTATAATTTTTTTTAAAGATATTGAATTGGTATAATTTGCAACTTGCAAAAAAATATTTTTAATTGATAATTATTGATATAAAACATTAATTATTAATTTATTTTATGAATTATTATGATTTAGGGGCCAAACATCTTTGGTTACCTTATACGCAAATGCACAATCATCTCAAGCAATTAGAGGTTGAAAATGCAATTGGTTCAAAAATTTTTTTAAAAAATCAGCAAGTTTTAGTAGATGGTATTGCCTCTTGGTGGTCTGTAGCTCATGGTTATAATCATCCTTATTTGGTAAATGAGATGATTAAGCAGGCTCAACATTTGTCTCATGTCATGCTTGCAGGTATGGCGATGGAATCAACTTATAAACTAGCATATCGGTTGGCTAAATTTTGTGCTTTACCAAAAGTTTTTTTCTCAGATTCAGGATCAACTGCCATTGAAGTAGCGATGAAAATTGCATGGCAATATCATATCAATATTAATCAAAAAAATAAAACTAAATTTATTGCTTTTAAAAATTCTTATCATGGCGATACTACAGGAGCAATGTCTCTAGCTGATTTGTCAAGTGGTATGCATCAAAAATTTAAAAATTTATTGCTTGAAAATTATTCTTTAAATTTTCCGCAGGATTTAAATCAACTTGATGAATTTAATAATTTTCTTAAAAAAAATAATCAGCAAATTGCTGGAATTTTTATAGAACCAATGATTCAGTGCGCTGGTGGTATGCATTTTCATAATCATAAAATTTTAAAAGAAATTTTTAAGATTTCTAAAGAAAACAAAATTTTAATAATCGCTGATGAATGTGCTACTGGTTTTTATCGCACCCAAAAAAAATTTGCTTATCAATTTACAGATTTATTGCCCGATATTTTATGCGTTGGCAAAGCTTTGAGCGCAGGAATGGTCACTCTTTCTGCAACACTATGTAGTGAAGAAATTTATCAGAGTTTTTTAGGTGATAGTTTGGATAAAGCTTTAATGCATGGTCCAACCTTTATGGGCAATGCTTTAGCCTGCAGTGTTGCCAATGCTTCAATAGATTTATTTGAGCAAGAAGATTATGCTAGCATGGTGAGTAACATTGAAAATATTTTAAAAACTGAATTCACTAAATTTAAAAAATTTAAAAGAGTTAAAGAAATTAATGTTCTTGGGGCAATTGGCGTTGTTAGAATAGATTTAACTTGGCAGGAAACCTTAAAGCTTCGTCAAAGATTTATCGAGCTTGGAGTTTTTATTAGGCCATTTGCTAACACAATTTATCTGATGCCAGCCTTAAATATTAGCAAAGAAGAATTATTGTTGTTAACTAAAAAAATATCACAAGTTTTAACTGAAATTAGTTAATTTGTTGAAAAATGCTGGTTATACCATTTCAGTATCTTTAAAAAAAATTTGTTAGAATTTTTTTTAAAGATCGAAATGGTATTAGGCTCAATAAAAACAAGCTAATTAACTAAAAATGCAAACAATTATGCAAGATTTAAATTGGGATTGCAAATATCAAAGGTTGTGGGTGTATGACTTCGTATGACTTCTGGGTAGTCTAGATTAATAATTTAGGTCAAACTCAAGAATCATTTAATAAAAAATAAATCAAGCTATCTTGCATAGCCATAAATGAGGCATCGATAATGTTTTGTGAAACTCCAATTGTTGTCCATTTTTGTCTTGTAATTTTATCTTGTGATTCGATTTGAACTCTGGTAATTGCAGAGGTTCCAAGGGAAGGGTTGAGAATGCGGACTTTATAATCACTTAAAATAATATTTTTAAGTTGCGGATATTTTTTGGTTAAAGCTTTTTTTAGAGCCTTGTCCAAGGCATTTATTGGGCCAATTCCTTCGGCAACTGCCATGGTTTTTTTATTGGCAATTTTGATTTTAACTACCGCTTGTGCAAAAGTTATTGGCTGTTCTTTTTGATCGGTTATTTTATTATCAACAACTCTAAAGCTTAAGGTTTCAAAAAAATTGGGGATAATTGATAATGATTTTTTGGCTAGAATTTCAAAACTTGCATCAGCGTTATCATAAGCATAGCCAATTGCTTCAAGCTCTTTAACTTTGTTAATTAAATCGCTAACTTTATCACTAAGTTGTTGATCATTTTTTATCAAACCAATTTCTTTTAAGCGATTAATAATATTGGATCGACCAGCTTGATTAGAAACCATAATTTTACGATGATTGCCAATTAACTCGGGGTTAATATGTTCATAACATTGGGCATTTTTTAAAACTGCTGAAACATGTAAACCACCTTTATGAGCAAAGGCATATTTACCAACATATGGAGCAAATTTATCAGATTCTTTATTGAGAAGATCGTCAAGAAAATTAGCAACTTTAAGCAAATTTTTAAGTTGGTCTTTCTTAATACCAAGTTGATAATTCATTTTTAAAGCCAAGGTAGGAATAATTGAGATTAGATTAGCGTTTCCGCATCTCTCGCCCAGACCATTGATAGTTCCTTGCACTTGGCGAACTCCTGCTTCAACGGCAATTAATGAATTAGCAACTGCATTGCCAGTATCGTTATGACAATGAATTCCAAGATTTTTCCCAGGGATAATTTTAATAACTTCATCAATTATTTTTTTAATTTCCCAAGGAAGACTTCCACCATTGGTATCGCATAAAATAATCCATCTTGCTCCAGCCATATAAGCAGTTTTAATGACTTCAAGGGCAAATTTTGGATTGGCCTTATAGCCATCAAAAAAATGTTCAGCATCAAACATTGCGGTTTTATTTTTTTTAACAACAAGTTTAATTGAGTCTGAAATCATTGCTAAATTTTCTTCAGCTGAAATTTTTAGAGCTTCTTTAAGTTGAAAATCCCAACTTTTTCCAACCAAGCAAATGTTATCAACAGGACTATTCACAACACTTGCAAGATTGGGATCGTTATGACAAGAAATTCCAGCTTTACGAGTCATTCCAAAAGCACAAAATTGCGAGTTTTTAAGTTTTGGCAAATCGGCAAAAAATTGATCATCAGTAGGATTGGCTCCCGGCCATCCACCTTCGATAAAGTCAATGCCAAGATCATCTAATAAATTGGCAATTGTTATTTTATTTAAGGTTGAGAAGTTGACGGTGCTGGTCTGAGCACCATCACGCAAGGTTGAATCATAAAGATAAACTCTAGAATCGTCAGGTGAATTGTTGGAAGTTGTTTTTGTGTTTTTTAGATTTTTATTTAGCATGCAGTAATATTTATCAATTTCTTAGTGATAAATTTAAAAAATAAATGATAATACCATTTCCACTAATAAATGAGCCAATTAGGTATTTATAAATTAAGCTTCATCTTTTTGGCTAAAAATCTTTAAAAATTTAAATAGTCGTGCCTAAACGGCAACGCTCGTGACCTCAGCTGTATGGACATACAGCTTCATTTTTTAAAGATTTTTATCTCAAAAATCTTGTCGTTGCGTAAGCACGACTGGCAAAAATATTTTGCTTAATTTATCATTTATTAAGAGGAAATGGTATAAAATAATTTTAATTATTAAATGTGAAAAACAATTAATATTGTAGCTAACTAAATTTAAGGGTCAAATTAAAAATATGATTATTCCAAGGCAGGCAAAGAAGAATGAGCTTGCCCAAAAAGCTTTAACAACCTTAGACTCACCCCAGCCAAGTTTTTCAAAATGATGGTGCAGGGGAGCCATTAGGAAAATTCTTTTTTTACGAATTTTGTATGATGAAATCTGAATTATTACTGAAAGTGATTCGGCAACAAACACCAAAGAAATTATAAAAAATACAATTTCTTGCTTGATAATAATAGCGATTAATCCAAGAGTTGAGCCGATTGCCAGACTTCCAACATCGCCCATAAAAATTTTGGCAGGTTTGATATTTAGTATTAAAAAACCAAAAATAGCTCCTATTAAACTTAAGCAAAAAAAGATAATTTCTCCGCTAAATTTAATTTGGGTGATTTGTAAATAATTAGCAACTTTTGGGGTTGATACGCAGTAAATTAGAATTATTAAACAAATTAAGTTGATAATTGCTGGAACACTGACCAAGCCATCTAAGCCATCGGTTAAATTAACCGCATTGGATGTTCCAACTATTACAAAATTAACAAAAACTATGTAAAGAATTGAAAATAAAGTAAGATGGTAATCGATTACGGGGAAAAATATTTTGTTATCAAGATGGATTAGATCAACATATCCTAACCATAAAATTGCAATACCAATAATTATGAATTGAATAACAATTTTGTATGAACCTCGAAAGCCATTGGGGTTTTTGTAAATTACTTTGAGTAAATCATCGACTAAGCCAATCATTGCAAAACTAAACATTATCATGGAAATGATTATTATGTAGCTATTGTTATAATCAACAAAAAGAATAGTTGAGAGAATAGTTGATAAAACTATAAAAATTCCGCCCATGGTCGGGGTTTTTTTCTTAGTGGTGATATGAGTTTGTGGACCATCACTGCGAATTGGTTGAAATAAGGCTAATTCATTCATGTATTTGATATATTTTTTTATAGAAAAATAACTAAATAAAAATGATGAGATAAGGCAAAATATCGCTTTAAGCCAAAGATTGTTGGTGATAAGATTAATGAGCACTTGATTTATTAGTTAGTTTTTCAAGAATTTTTTCCATTTTAGTTCCTCGAGAACCTTTGAGATAAATAATATCTCCATCCTCTAAGAAATTGTCAATTACTTTAGAAGCTTCGTAAGAATTATCAAAAGTTTTGAAATTATTAGGCTCAAGCTCTGAACTAGCTTGAGTCATTTTTTCGCCAACTAGAATTGCTAAATCAATATTAAATTCTTTAACATAACCAATTACTTTATGATGCAGATCAGTTGATTTGTCACCTAATTCAAGCATATCGCCAAGAGCACAAATGATTCGTTTTTTGTTAAGAACTTTTTTAAGATTACTGGCATGTTCAATTCCTGCTTTCATCGATAAAACGCTAGCATTGTAGGTATCGTCAATGATGATAATATTTTTGTTGTCCTTGACAATTTCAGAAATCTTCCCTCTGCCTTCAGCGTTTGAATAGTTTTTGATTGAGTCAATTGCACTGTTAAAATTTTTAGCAAAAAGTTCTGAAGCAATTACTGCTATCGCTGAGTTGACAACAACTGCCTGATTAGCACATGATACCTGATAAGTTATGGTTTTGCCATTTTTTAATTTAAGACTAACTTGAGTAAAATTTGGACCTTTAATTTCTTGATTAGTTATTTGATAATTAGCACGATGACTGGTTCCAAAATTGATGATATTTTCTTCGTTGATATTGCATTGTTTGGCCCTGTTGTGTAAAAATTCAAAATGGGGATTATCACGATTAACTACTGCAAAACCACCAGCTTGCAAACCAAGAAAAATTTCTGACTTAGCTAAAGCAATTTCTTGTTCGTCTTTAAAAAATTCGATATGGACAGGACCAACATTGGTAATAATTGCCATGTGAGGTTTGGCTAGTTTTGATAAAGGTTCAATTTCACCAAGATGATTCATTCCCATTTCAAAAATACCATACTCACAATCAATAGGCATATTAACTAGACTTAATGGAAGTCCAATATGGTTGTTGAAATTTCCAATGTTAGCATAGGTTTTGCCTTGACTTGAGAAAACTGTTTTAAGCATTTCCTTAGAACTAGTTTTGCCAACACTACCAGTTACAGCAATAATCTTGGCTTTGGAGCGGTTACGTGAATATTGAGCCATTTTATTAAGAGCTTCTTGGGTATCTCTTACTAAAATTAAATGAAGATTATTATCTGAAAAATTTTGGGGAATATGATTGACAATTGCTACCTTTGCACCTGCTTGAATTGCTTCATTTAAAAAATTATGACCATCGGTATTTTCGCCTTTAAGGGCAATAAAAATTGAATTGGCTGAAGGTTTTCTTGTGTCAATAAAAACTGCATCAAGACTAAGATTTTTATCAAAATTAACCGAATTTGATGGAACTAAAACATCTTTTAGGCTTTGAGATAATGATTCGGCATTCCACAATGTCATAAGTTTTAAAAATTTAAAGTTTTTTTAATTTCGTTTATTTCGAGTTGATCAAATCTGGCTGAAATTTTTTGGATAATTTTTCCAGCTAAAAAATTCGCTAAAAAAGCTGATTTGTTATGAACTGTTTGATCAAAATTTAAATCATAGAGCGATTTGTTAATCGCAAATTCTTTATCACAACCCATAAGCCATCCTGATGCAAAATTATCACCTGCACCAGTAGTGTCAACAATTTTTTCAATTTTATTAGTTGTAAATTGTTGATAAGGTTGATTGTTATCAAAAACACAACATCCTTTTTCACTTCTAGTTACTATTGTTAAAAGTTTTTTATTTTCAATAGAAACTTTTTTTAAAAAATTATTGGCTGATTCTAAATCAAAAAATTGTTGATGACTAAGTGATAAAAATTCTGCCTCATTGGCAAATAAAATATCCAGATCATTTTTTATAAGTTTTATAAAATCATCGCGATGACGCTCAACGCAGAACGCATCTGACAGGCTAAAAGCTACTTGGCAATTATTTTTTTTAGCTGAATTAATTGCTAGTTTCAAAGAATTTGAAGTGGTATTGCCATCCCACAAATAGCCTTCAAGATATAAAAATTTAGCCGATGAAAAATCTATTTTACTAACTAACTCCTCTTCAATATTGCTTGCACAGCCAAGGAAGGTGCACATTGTTCTTTCGCCATCTGGAGTTATTAAAATAAAACAAGTTGCACTACTTTTATTTTTTTTAACAATGCCAATAAATTTAGTTGAACTCTTTTCAAGATCAGCAATAAACATTTTGCCAAATTCGTCATCACCAACACTTCCAAAAAATTCACAATTATTGCCAAAATTTGCAAGGGTAGCAATTGAGTTACTAACTGATCCACCTGAAGATATTTTGCTAATTTTAAGTTGTGATAATTTGTGAAATAAATCATTGTCAATCAAAGTCATTGAACCCTTAACGAGATTGTTAACTTTTAAAAATTCATCATCAATTTGACATGAAATATCGACAATGGCATGACCAATTCCAATAATTTTTTTTGACATATTTATTTAATTTTTTATAATTTTTATTGTAAAATATTTCTTTTTACCAATTGTTAACTGGAATTCTTGATTTACCTTAAGAGCTAAATTAATATCGCAAATTAATTGATTATTAATTTTAATAGCATTGCCCTCAATCAATCTTTTAGCTTCACCTTTTGATTCACAGGCTTTAATTGCCAATAAAATCTCGCTTAATTTGATTTCTTGATCTGAGCATTCAATAATTTTTTCAAGAAAAGCTTGGCTATTTTTATTTAAAAAAATCTCTTTGGATTGATGCAAAACTTCTTGGGCAATTTTTTCTGAATAACAAATTTTGGTGGTTTCAAAAGCCAAAACTTCTTTAACTTGGTTTAAATCTTGACCAGTTAATTTTTCAAAATTGGCAATTTTTTCAAGATCAAGATCGGTAAATAGTTTTAAAAATTTAATGACATCATCATCATGGGTATTGCGAAAATATTGAAAATAATCAAAAGGACTTAGCAGATTTTCGTCTAACCATACTGCACCTTGGGCACTTTTACCCATTTTTTTGCCATCAGCAGTGGTTAACAAAGGTGTTGTTAAGCCAAATACTTCGTTGACCTGATCAGTTCGACCTTGAAAAGCATTGAGTCTTCTTGATAATTCTGTGCCATTAACAATATTTCCCCATTGATCTGATCCACCTATTTGAAGTTGGCATTGATATTGACGATTAAGTTCAACAAAATCATAGGCTTGCAAAATCATGTAATTAAACTCAAGAAATGACAAGGGTTGTTCGCGATCAAGTCGAGTTTTAACCGAATCAAAAGTAAGCATCCTATTAATTGAGAAATGTCGACCAATATCTCTTAAAAATTCAAGATAATTAAGGTCTGCTAACCATTGATCATTATTAACAATTAAAGCTGGATTTGAACCGTTAAAGTTAATGAATTTTTCAAGATTTTTTTTGATACCTTGCAAATTAGTAAGAATTTGTTCATTGCTTAAAACTTGTCGAGCCTCATCTTTGCCAGATGGATCACCAATTTTGGTGGTACCTCCTCCAAGTAAGACAATACAACGATGCTGATGTTTTTGTAACAAGCGTAAAATCATTATTTGAATCAAACTTCCAGCGTGGAGGCTTGTTGCTGTGCAATCAAAACCGATATAAGCGGTAATGCTTTGTTGTGACATGACCTCATCAAGTTTTGCTAAATCTGTAGCTTGCGCTAAAAAACCACGCTGATAAAATTCTTTTAAAAATTTTGATTTAAAATTCATTTTTTTAAAATTAAGATTAATTTTTAAATTATTATTATTTTTACAAAAATAACATTTAAGTTTTGAATTAATCAATAGTCAAGTAGGGTATTTATGGATATTAAAGAAAAACAACAAATTACAAAAAATTGGTTTCAGAATTTGCGCGATGAAATATGTCAAGAGTTTGAAAAAATCGAAGCTGAATATTGTCAAAAAAATAATCTTTTAGAGTCTGCAAAATTTATTAGAAAAAATTGGACAAGGCAAGACAAGGCTTTGGGCGATGGCGGATACGGTGAGATGTCTCTAATGAAGGGTGGTGTTTTTGAAAAAGTTGGCGTTAATTTTTCGGAAGTTTATGGGCAATTTAGCGAAGAATTTAGTAAAGAAATTCCTGGGGCAAATGACAATCCTAATTTTTGGGCTAGCGGAATCTCGCTTGTTGCTCATATGCAATCACCATTGGTTCCAGCAGTTCATTTGAACACTAGATTTATTTGTACTCAAAAAACATGGTTTGGAGGAGGTTGTGATTTAAATCCGATGTTTGAAGATCCTCAAGATACCTCACAATTCCATGATGCTTTCAAAGAGGCATGTGACAAGAGTGATGAAAATTATTATCCAAAATTTAAAAAATGGTGTGATGAATATTTTTATATCAAGCATCGCCAAATGGCAAGGGGAGTTGGCGGAATTTTTTATGATTATCTCAATAATGGTGATGATGAAAAAAATTTCTACAGGGATTTTAATTTTACCAAAGATGTCGGCAAAACTTTTTTAAAAATATATCCGCAATTAGTTAGGAAAAGTATGTTTAAAAGCTTTGATGAAAATCAGCGTCATCATCAGTTAAAAAAACGTGGATTATATGCAGAATTTAATTTAGTTTATGATCGAGGAACTAAATTTGGTTTGATGACGGGTGGAAATGCTGAGGCGATACTGATGTCGTTACCACCAATTGCAATCTGGGAATAATATTGCTCAAAAATTTCGTTTAAAAAAAATTAAAATTAAATTGCTAATTTTTTTTTGGTTGCTAAAATTTTTTCGAAAAAAAATTTAAAAAAATTAATTTGTATTTTGTAAAAAACTAAAATGGATATAAACTAAAATGGATATAATTTTAAATAAAACCAAACAAATATATGAAGGAAAAGCCAAAATCCTTTATTCAACTGCTGATGAAAATTACATTATTCAGTATTTCAAAGATGATGCAACAGCCTTTAATGCCCAGAAAAAAGCAGTAATTGCTGGCAAGGGCATTTTAAATAATCTTATCAGCGAATTTATAATGCTTGAGCTAGATAAAAACAACATTGCTACGCATTTTGTTAAAAAATTAAATGAGCGTGAGCAATTGGTTAAAAAAGTTCAAATTATTCCTCTTGAAGTTATCATTCGTAACATCACTGCTGGTTCGTTAAGCAAAAGACTTGGAATTAATGAAGGAGTGGTTTTAAATCAACCAGTTTTTGAAATTTGCTATAAAAATGACGCTCTGCAAGATCCTTTAATCAACGATGATCATGCTTGCGAGGTTTTAAAAGTAATTAATAAAAAACAATTAGAAGAAATAAAAGCTAACAGTTTAAAAATAAATTCATTACTTAAAACAATTTTTAACAATATTGGCATAAATTTAGTTGATTTCAAAATCGAATTTGGTTTCGATTTAACAGCCAAAAATCCTGCTGAAAATATAATTTTAGCAGATGAGATAAGTCCAGATGGCTGTAGGTTATGGGATCAAAAAACCGCTCAAAAACTTGATAAGGACATATTTCGAAGAGACCTAGGAAATCTCATCGAAGCCTATCAAGAAATTGCAAAAAGATTAAATTTAAAATTTTAAATAATATGAAAGTTAGAATTACTATTGGTCTTAAGAAATCAGTGCTCGATACTCAAGGCAAAGCAATTGAAGCATCGCTGGTTAAAAATCTTGGCTATTCCCAAATCAGCAATGTTCGACAAGGAAAATTTGTTGAATTTGAAATAGCTGAAAATGATGAGAAAATAATTAAACAAATTGTTGATGATGTCAGTGATAAATTATTGGTTAATAAAATTATCGAAGACTACAGCTACAAGATTTTAAAATAGTTTTTTTATCTCGACAATTTAAAATTAAATTTAATAATTAAAACCATGAAATCAGCAGTAATTACATTTCCTGGATCCAATTGTGATCGAGATGCGGTAGTTGCATTACAAAAATTTAATAGCAAAGTCCAAAAAATTTGGCATCAAGAAACTAAACTTGATGATGATTTGGATCTTATTGTTGTTCCAGGGGGTTTTTCTTACGGAGACTATCTTAGAAGTGGAGCAATGGCATCAATTTCACCGGTGATGCAAGAAGTTAAAAGGCTTGCTGGTAAGGGAGTTAGAGTTTTGGGAATTTGCAACGGTTTTCAAATTTTAACTGAAAGCGGATTACTCCCCGGAGTTTTGATGCGTAATGCCAAGATGAAGTTTATTTGTCGACAAGTTCATTTGCGTGTTGAAAATATTGATAGCGATTTTACAAACAAATATAAAAGAAGACAGGTTATTAAAATCCCCATTGCTCATATGGATGGCAATTATTTTGCCGAAAGCGATGTTATTAAAAGGCTTGAAGATCAGTCATTAATTGCCATGCGCTATGTTGATGCTGATGGAAATTTAACCGATAATTCTAATCCCAATGGTTCGATATTTAACATTGCTGGAGTGTTTAACGATACAAAAAATGTTTTAGGAATGATGCCTCACCCTGAACGAGCAATTGATCCAGATACTGGTTCAAAAGATGGTATTGGCTTATTTCAAAGTTTGTTGTGGTAATAAATTTTTGTAATATTTAATTTTTTATGACTCAAGATTGGCGAACTGCAAGTAGACAAAGTGCTAGATTAGTTCCATTAGCCAAAGATGATCGTGAAGCCAGAATACAAATATACAGTGCTAAAGCTTTTGATTGGCGAGGTAAATTTAGTGTGCATTGTTGGATTGCTTATAAAGAAGAAAATGCTGATAGTTATTGGGTTTTTCATGTTACGGCATGGGGAGATGGAACTAATCTTGATCGAGTTGTGTCAATGAAAAAAGATTTACCAGATCGCTATTGGTATGGTAATAAACCACAAATTGTTTGCATGATTAACGGCAAACGAGCTCAAAAAATTATTCCGAAGTTACAATTAGCAATTGATAGCTATCCCTTTTGGCAAACCTATAAAGCCTTTCCCGGTCCAAATAGCAATACTTTTGTTTCATTTGTGATGAGAAGAACTCATGGTTTTTATGGTAACTTGCCAAGCAATGCTATTGGAAAAGATTGGCTTACAACCAAATATTTTTTTGATCTTAGTGAATCACGAACTGGTATTCAATTTTCACTGAATGGTTTGTTGGGTTTTACTATTGGATTGCTTGATGGTATTGAAATAAATATTCTTGGATTGTGTTTTGGGATTGATTTTTTATATCCAGCTTTAAAGCTTCCAATTATTGGTAGAATTGGCTTTAAGTAATTAAAAAACCTGATCAATCCATCCTCCACCAACAACTCTTTGGTCATCATAAATAACTCCTGCTTGACCTTTGGTGATGGCTCGAGTCATTGATTTCATATAAATTTTTGCTGAGTTATTTTCAACAATTTCGATTAGAGCAGGGTGATCATCGCCATTTGAGCGGATACGAATTTTGGCTTCAAATTTATTATTTATTTTGGGATTTTCTATCAACCAATTGCAATTTTTTATAGTAAAAATTTGTTGATTAAGATATTGTTCTTCACCTACAAAAACCTGATTAGTTTTAGGATCAATTTTTACAACATAAAGCACATTTGGATAGGCTAGACCAATACCTCTTCTTTGCCCAAGAGTAAAGTTTATAATTCCTTGATGCTGTCCTAAAACCTTATTGCTGGCAATATGAACTAAATCACCTTGTAAAAAAGAATTAGGACGATGTTTTTTGATTACTGAAGTATAATCGCCATTTGGCACAAAACATATATCTTGAGAATCTGGTTTATTGGCAACCTCTAGGTCATATTGCTCAGCCAATTTTCTGGTTTGATCTTTGCTATAAGCACCAAGGGGAAAGTGCAGAAAATCAAGTTGCTCTTTGGTAGTAGCAAATAAAAAATAACTTTGATCCTTGTTTTGATCAACGGCTTTGTGAAGTTGGCTGTGATTGTCGATAATTTTTTTTTGGACATAATGACCAGTTGCCATGCAGTCAGCATTTAAATCTTTAGCAACTTGTAATAAATCACGAAATTTTACTGATTGATTGCATTTAACGCAAGGAATTGGAGTTTCACCACGCAAGTAAGAGTCAACAAAATCATCGATTACCGCTTCTTGAAATTTATTTTGATAATTTAAAACATAATGTGCAAAACCCAGCTTATCGGCAACTTTTTTGGCATCATAAATATCAACCCCTGCACAACAAGCATTTTTTTTAGCTAGAGCTTGTCCATGATCATAAAGTTGCAAGGTAATGCCAATTACTTGATAGCCAGCATGATGCAACATTGAGGCAACAACTGAAGAATCAACTCCTCCTGACATTGCAACCACAACCTTGGTATCTTTTATTGGTTTATGGAGATTTAAAATATTAATATTATTCAAGTAAAATTTATTATTAATTTTTTTATTAATGATAATTATTCATAGTTGTTAACAATAAAGAACATATCCAAAATTTCTCACGGTTTGTAAATAAATTGGTTGTTTAGGATTAACCTCAATTTTGCGTCTTAAGCGAGTAATTTGCACATCAATACTACGATAGTCAATATCGCCAGATAATTTTGACAATTTTTCTCGGCTGACTGGTTGGGAAATTTCTTCGGCGAGAATTTTTAAAATTTTAGCTTCGCTTTCAGTTAAATGAATAAAATTATCTAATTTTTTTAATCGAAGATCATTTAAATTAAAGCTATAATCACCAAATTTACAAAAATCATTTTTAGGAATGATTTTTTTAGGTGAGCGTTTTAAGATATTGTTGATTCTAAGTAATAATTCTTTAGGTTCAAAAGGTTTTGGCATGTAGTCATCAGCACCTGATTCCAGACCTTTAATTCGATCATTTGGCTCTCCTCTGGCTGTTAACATAATTACAGGAGTAGAAAATTTTTGACGAAATTCATTGGTAAATTCAATACCATTTTTGGTGGGTAACATTACATCAACAATTAATAAATCAAAATTATTATTGGCAATAATTTGTTCAGCTTCAAATGTATCTTTGGCTAGTTGAACATCAAAACCATTATCGCTAAGGAATTTACCAATGAGTGAACGAAGTCTTGTATCGTCGTCAATAACTAAAATTTTGATTAAATTATCCATATTGCAATTAATTATTAATAGTTTTTCACAATTTTATCGAATTTCTTTAGTTTTGTTAATAGCTGTTCTAAAGAATCAAGTTTTAACATGCATGGACCATCTGAAGGAGCGTTATCTGGATCTTGATGAACTTCCATAAATACCCCTGCTACACCAACTGCAACAGAAGCGCTGGCAAGAGTATCAACAAATTCACGTTGACCTCCACTTGCTCCACCTAGTCCACCTGGTTGTTGCACAGAATGCGTAGCATCAAAAATTACTGGGCATTGAGTTTTTGCCATTATTGCCAGACTTCTCATGTCTGAAACCAAAGTGTTATAACCAAAACTAACACCTCTTTCTGTAAGCATAAGTTTTTGATTTCCGAAATGATCAAATTTTTTTACAATATTTTCTGCATCCCATGGAGCAAGGAATTGACCTTTTTTAACATTGATAATTTTTTGGGTCTGGCTTGCAACTTCAAGAAGATCGGTTTGACGACATAAAAAAGCAGGAATTTGTAAAATATCCACTGCTTGGCTATTTCCTAGTAATCTACACTGTTCTTCATTGTGAACATCGGTGAGAATTGGACAATTAAAGCGTTTTTTAATTTCTTGAAAAATTGGCAAAGTTTTTTCTAATCCTAAACCTCTTTTACCTGATACACTTGAGCGATTGGCTTTATCAAATGATGATTTATAAATAAAACCAATATCAAGTTTTTGACAAATTTCACTAACTTTTTGGGCAATCATCAAGGAATGATCTAATGATTCTGTTTGACAAGGTCCAGCAATAAGAACAAATGGCAGATTATTAGCGATGCTAACATTTTGGATAACAATTTTACGCATATTAATAAATTTGAATTGAAAAATTATTTAAGATTATTATTGTAAAAAAACCAGCTTCTTTAAGATCATTTGCATAACTAGTTAACAAATCTGTATAATTTTTGTAAGTTTAAAGAAGTTTTGATATATATATTTTGAATACAATATCATTAAATTTTTTAGTTTCAAATAAAATGTTTGCCAAGCCATTTAAATTAATATTAATTTACATTTTAACAATTGTTAACATAACCTTTGTTTTTGCACCATTTCTGGCGATGATTGCTCCATTTGTTGAGTTTAGTAAAAGTGGCATAGTTATGGATTATAATTTGTATCAAAAAATTAAAATCGCCTTTGCTACTGCAGTCTTTGCAGTGAGTTTTTTTATGTTGTTTTACATGTTTTGTGATTACATATTTGGGTTTTCAGTTCGATCATCACTAATAAATTGCAAAAGATATGACAAGTTAAAAGGTTATGAATTTTTAAAAGAAATTTTTTTCCAAACTCAAGAACGTTTTAACGCTAGCGGGGTGAAACTTTACATTAAAAATAGTAATGAAGTTAATGCTTTTGCGGTGAGTAGTATGGCTTCTGGAGCAGTTGTTTTAACAAAGGGTTTAATTGATCATTACTTAGTTTTATCTAAAGATTCAAAAGAATTTTTATTCTCACTTAGAAGTATTATGGGCCATGAAATGTCGCATCTTATTAATCGAGATTTTTTGCCAACTTTTTTTGTAATCTGCAATCAAAAAGCTACTAATTTTGTCTCAAAAATTTTACACAGTATTTTATTTTTTAAAATTAATTTTTTTAATCGTATCCCATTCATTGGTTCATACTACAGCTCATTTATTTATTATACTTTTAGTTTTATAAATTTTATCTTAAC
>JBJTWJ010000112.1:0-7176 GCA_046081665.1 Alphaproteobacteria bacterium
GATGGGCAATTAACTTTAGAAGGCCTTAAAGTCAATATTTCTCCACATCAAAGCATTAGTGATACCACTGAAGAGCAAAACATTGATGGCGATATTGTTCAACAACAAATCCAACATGAACATTTAGAGCGAGAAATATCAATGAGTCAATCACCAAATCATAATTTGTATTCCATGCCTTTACCTTTACCTGATAATAGCGACTTAAATCGACTACCAAATTCTCGCAACCAACCAAGTATAAGTGACGATAACTATATCAGCGATATAAAAATAGATAGTCTTAAAAGAAACAGAGACTTGGCTATTGTGGGAGTTGGATTATCAGCTCTTGGTTTGATTGCTGGAATAACTATGATTGCAACTATGTATCCTGCGGGAGGTATAAATGTTGTTGCCATTCCATTCTTAATTACTGTGCCATCAGGGCTTTTAACGTTTTGTTCGGTGGCATTAAATGGTTGTAATAAAAAATATAATGATCTTTTGCAAAAAAAACAAAATCAACAAAACTCAACAGTTCAAGCCATGGAGGGTCATGGGCAAAGTTTATCTGGAGAAATTCCTGTTGTGCAAAATCAAAGATTGGGTGATGAGGGTCAGGTTCAACCTCAACCTGGGAGTCAAGCCCAAGAAAGACCTCAACCTCAGGTTAGAACTTCAGCATCTTCGACATCTCCCATGCCTAAGATGATCGAGCCTCAAAACACTTTTGCAGGTAGTGAAGTTTCACCTTCAGGAGATCTTAGAAGTCCTCGCGATCATTCACCAAGAGGATTTTTAAGAAGAGAAGGTTCAATGGGAAGGCAATAAATTAAATTTTATAAATTTATTTAAAGCTCAAATATGATAATCAGCTCGCAATCAAAATTGCGAGCTGTGAATAATATAAATTCAATATCTTTAAAAGTTTTAAAGAATATTAAAATTTAAATTTTTTTTAAACATAATTCACTAATTTTGCAATCTTGACAACTGGGCTTTTGAGCTTTGCAAACATATCTGCCATGAAGAATAAGCCAATGATGTGCATGATAAAGATAGTCTTTGGGAATAATTTTTAGAAGAGCTTGTTCGGTTTCTAAAAAATTTTTATTTTTAACAAAACCTAAGCGATGTGCCAAGCGATAAACATGGGTGTCAACAGCAATTGTTGGCTGATTAAATGCACAGTTTAAAACAACATTAGCGGTTTTACGGCCAACCCCTGGAAGGTTTTGTAAATCAATAAAATTATCAGGAACTTGACCGTTAAAATTTTTAATTAAAATCTCAGACATCTTGATAACATTTTTTGCCTTGGTGTTATAAAGCCCAATATTGGCAATATATTTTTTTAGTTTATTTTCACCAAGTTTTAACATCTTTTGTGGACTATCAGCAATTTTAAATAATTCTTTAGTAGCTTTGTTAACTGCTATATCAGTGGATTGAGCTGATAGAATCACTGCAACCAGAAGGGTATAATGACTATGATAAATTAATTCGGTTTTGGGGTTAGGATTATGCTGATGAAAAATTTTGAATATTTCGTTGATGTTTAGTTTAGCTTTGTTTATCGACATTATTTATGCATTTTTTGTTTTACAAATAAATTTTAATGTTTTTAATAGTCAAAAATAATTTATTTAAGATTAATGATAAACTACTATTTTAAAAATATGAATTTAAATATTAAGCAGTTAAAACAACAAAGTAAAATCCATTTTATAGGGATTGGCGGGATTGGCATGAGTGCCTTGGCTTTTATTTTAAGGCAGTGGAATGTCAAGGTGCAAGGTTCAGATTTGCGAGAAAATTATCTTACTGAAAAATTAAAAAATGCTGGGGTTACATATTTTGTTGGCCATGATGCTAAAAATATTGATAGCGAAGTTTCTTTGGTTGTTCAAACTTCGATTATAAAAACGGATAATCCAGAAATTTTAGAGGCTCAAAAAAGAAATATTTTGATTATTACCAGAGCTCAAATGTTGGCGTTAATTATGCAAGAATATATTGGAATTACAGTAGCAGGAACGCATGGCAAAACAAGCACAACTGGAATGATTTCTGTGTTGTTGGATGATGCTGGTTTAAAACCAACAGTAATTAATGGTGGAATAATTCATTATTTTCAAAGCAATTCTAAAATAGGTGAGGGTAAATATCTGGTTGCCGAATCTGATGAATCGGATGCAAGTTTTGTGAGTTTGCCAACTAAAATTGGCGTAGTTACCAATGTTGAAGCTGAGCATCTCGAATTCGCAGGATATCAGGGTAGTTTTGATAAACAAAAAGCTTGCTTTGAGCAATATGTTCAACAAATTGCTGAAGATGGGATATGTGCAATTTGCATTGATGATTTTGAGGCTAATAAAATTTATCAAAAATATAAAATCTCTAAAAAAAATTTATTGAGTTATTCAATTAATCAACAACTGACTGGGATTGCTGATTTAGTCGCTAAAAATATTACTATGGATATAAGTGGTTTAACCTTCGATGTAGTTTTTAAAAATGGTCAAGAAATTAAGGCAATTAAAATGCCAATATATGGCAAGCACAACGCTTGCAATGCTTTATCGGCAATTGCTGTTGCAAAGTTTTTAGGTTTAGATGATAATAAAATTAAACAAGGTTTAGCAAAATTTAATGGCGTTAAACAGAGATTCACAAAAGTTGGTGAATTTAATGGAGTTTCAATAATTGATGATTACGGTCATCATCCTACTGAAATTAAAACAACCTTAAAAGGAGCAAGAGATTTGGTGGGGAAAAACCAGCAAGTTATTTGCGTGGTTCAGCCTCATAAATACAGCAGAGTTAGAGATTTATTTGATGAATTTTGCAAGGCTTTTTTTGATGCTGATATTGTAATTGTAGCTGATATTTATTCAGCTTCACAAGCTCCAATTGCAGGAATTAATCAGGATAGTTTAATTGCTGGAATAAAAAAAGCTGGTCATAAAAACGTTATTAAATTAGTTAGCGAAAATGATTTAGCTGGCATGTTAAAACCATTGATAAAATCAGGGGATTTGGTTTTTTGTTGTGGTGCTGGAACAATTACCGCTTGGGTTGCCAAACTGCAACACCAACTTGAAAATTTAAATTAAGCAAAATGGAAATTATTTATGGAAATTATTTTTAAAATTGCCAAAAATTCTCAGGAAATGAAAATTGCTCATGACTTGATTATTAAGCACTATAAGCATTTGAACATTGATCAAACAATTTTTGAAGAAACTATTGATGAAATGGTTAAAAGAAATAACTACCAAATGTTATTGGCTTTTGCTAAAACTGCTGATGGCTTAGAATTATTGGGTATAGCTGGTTTTTGGGTGTCAAGAATGTTTTATTGCGGAAGATATTTACAAGTTTCAAATTTAATTGTTAATGAAAAATTTCGTAGCAATGGAATTGGAAAAAAAATTTTGCAATATTTAGAGATCATTGCATTGAAACAGCAATGTTTAAAAATTGTTCTTGATTCATATACTGAAAATAAGCGTTCACATTCACTTTATTTTGGTGAAGGCTTTTATATCAGAGGTTTTCATTTTGTAAAGGATCTATAAAGTTAAAATTAGAAAATCAAATTACTGCCGATTTATTTTTTGTAAATTAACTACAATATCATTTCGATCATTAAAAAAAATTATAACAAAATTTTTTTTTAATGATAGAATTTGTATAAATTATGATTAAAATTTTGTTGTAAAATTAGATCAAAATTATCATCGATTTTTTTTCCTAAATCAGCAAATGATGTAACTCCATAATCTTTAATTCCGCAGGGAATAATTCTTTGAAAACCCGATAGATCGCAATCGATATTTAAAGCAATGCCATGATAACTAACCCATTTTTTTAATTTGATGCCAATGGCCGAAATTTTTTTTTCGCTTAAAGGATCACCTTTCTTGGTTTCAACCCAAATTCCAACTCGATCTTTGTGAATTTTTCCAGCAATTTGATAATGCCTTAAAAGATCAATAATCCATAGTTCGAGGAAATTGATGAATTTTGCAACATCGGGAGGATTGGGATAAAAAAATTTTTTTAAATCAAGCATTATGTAAATTATTTTCATCCCAGGGCAATGATAAGTATATTTTCCTCCGCGATTGGTCTGATAAATTTTTTGATCCGTGATGTTTAATAAATCTTCAGGCTTGGCACTAACTCCTGCCGTGAAGAGCGCTGGATGTTCTAAAACCCAAATTAACGATTTGGCTTGCTGATTAATTATTTTGTCAACTCTTGAAGTCATAAATTCCAGAGCTTCATCATAATCAACTAAATTATTGCTAAATTGCCATTCCAGATTGTCGATAAAATTGTTAAAGTTTGCTTGAATCATAAATTTGCGTTAAAATTTAAACTAGATTTTAATTTGTTTGAATGTAAATTGAAAGATCTAGATTTATGGCATTTCAACTTTAAAGTTGATCATAATAAAAAATAATAAAAAATATGATTGGGAAACTTTCAGGAAATATAGATCAGGTTAATGATGATCACTGCATAATTGATGTTAACGGAGTTGGTTATGTGGTGCATATTTCCCAAAAAACAGCGAGCTATATTCGCCAATATCCTGCCAATAATAAAATTAGTTTGGTTATTGAAACTAGGGTTAAGGAAGATGCTATTGAGTTATTTGGTTTTGCTAATGCTATTGAAAAAATATGGTTTATGGAATTGTTAAAAGTGCAGGGTGTGGGAGCAAAAATGGCTCAAAAAATTCTCAGTGCTTTGAATATTGATGAGCTTGCCAAAGCATTGGTTGCAAATGATACCAAAACTTTTAGTAAAATTTCAGGAATTGGTCCAAAATTAGCTTCAAGATTAACTACTGAATTAAAAAATTCTCCGCAAAAACTGGGAATTGATTTAGGTGATTTTGAGATTTCAAATATTGCTAATCAAACCTCGAGTTTGTCACAAATTATGCAAGATGCCCTTTCGGCTCTTGAAAATCTTGGCTATAAAAAACATGATTGTTTAAAAGTTCTTGATTTTTTTACTGCTCAAGATCAAGATATTACCCTAGAAAATCTTATTACAACAAGCTTAAGAGAGCTTGCTAAAAAAAGATAAAAATTATTAAAGTTAGTTATTAAACAATTAAAAATATTGAGAATTAACAGTTATGAAGCAAACCAATTTAGCAACTAATTTAGCGAGCAAAGGAACAATTCTTGATCCTAATTTAATTGATAGCGAAATAGCTGAGATGAGTTTACGGCCATCATATCTTAAAGATTTTTTAGGACAAGAAAAGCTCAAGGAAAATCTTGAGGTTTTTATTCGTTCAGCAAAATCAAGAGGTGAATGTTTGGATCATGCTTTATTTCACGGACCTCCCGGACTTGGCAAAACAACTTTGGCCCAAATCATTGCCCATGAAATGGGGGTAGGGTTTAAAAGCACCTCTGGGCCAGTAATTTCAAAATCAGGTGATTTAGCGGCTATTCTTACTAACTTGCAACATGGCGATGTTTTATTTATCGATGAGATTCATCGACTCAATAAAAATGTTGAAGAGGTTTTATATTCGGCGATGGAAGACTATAAGCTCGATATCATAATCGGCGAGGGACCCAGTGCCCGAGCAATCAAAATTGATTTGCCAAAATTTACCTTGGTTGGAGCAACAACGCGAATTGGTCTAATTGCCAATCCTTTAAAAGATCGCTTTGGTATCCCTTTACGAATTAATTTTTATAACACTCAAGAGCTTGAGCAAATTGTTTTAAGAGATTCAAAAATTTTAAATATTGGTATTGAACAACAAGCTTGTAATGAAATTGCCAAGCGATCACGAGGAACTCCTCGAATTGCCATTCGTTTGCTTAAAAGAGTTAGAGATTATGCAACTGACAGTGAAAAAAAACAAATTGATTTGGCGATTACAAATTATGCATTGCAATGTTTAGAAATTGATAGCCATGGTCTGGATTCTTCAGATCATCGTTATTTACGTTTTATTGCTACGAATTATCGAGGTGGTCCAGTAGGTATCGAAACCATTGCTTTTGCGATAGGCGATGAAAAAGATACCATTGAAGATAGTATTGAGCCATATTTGATTCAACAAGGTTTTATTGAAAAAACTCCACGAGGCAGAATCATTACCGAAAAAACTTGGGCAATTCTAAAAATTTTATGAAAAAAATTTTAATTATCATTACAGGTAGCGTAGCATGTTACAAAACCCTTGATTTGATCCGCTTGCTTCGAAAAAAAAATTATCAGGTTAATTGTATTTTAACTAAATCAGCCAGTGAATTTATTTCGCCATTATTGGTTTCTTCGCTATCAGCCACGCCAACTTATCATCAGCTTTTTGCTCTTGATGATGAAGTTAAGATGGGTCATATCAGGCTAGCTCGTGAAAATGATTTAATCGTTATTGCTCCTGCGAGTGCTGATTTTATTGCTAAAATTGCTCATGGCAATGCTGATGATTTAGCTTCTTGCGTTGTTTTGGCAAGTGATAAAAAAATTATTCTTGCCCCAGCCATGAATGAAAAAATGTGGTTAAATGACATCACTTCACAAAATTTAAAAAAATTAACTGAGCAAGGTATTGAAATTATTGAGCCAGAAAATGATCTCCTAGCCTGCGGTGAGGTAGGTATTGGCAAGATGGCAAATATTGAAAAAATTTTTGAAGAAATTGAAAATTTTTTAGCAATCGAAAATTTATTAAGTGGTAAAAAAATTTTAATCACCGCTGGATCAACCCGTGAAATGATCGACAGTGTTCGTTTTATCGGCAATAATTCTTCAGGAAAACAAGGCATCGCTTTAGCAAAAATCTTAAAACAAGCTAATGCCCAAGTAACAATGATTGCCGGAAATATTGTTTTGCCAATACCTCTTGAATCGAGTAATGTCAAAAGGGTAACAAGTGCACAACAGATGTTTGATGCAGTTAAAGAAAATCTTCACGAGGTCGATGTTTTTATTGGCTGTGCAGCTGTTGCTGATTTTAAAATTAAAAACCCTAGCTATGATAAAATTAAAAAAAATATCCTAAAAAATTTGGCATTGGAATTTGAGCTAAATCCAGATATTTTAGAATTTGTTGGTAACAATCCCAATCGTCCCGAAATGGTTATCGGCTTTTGCGCTGAAAGTCAAAATTTGTTGGCTAATGCCAAGGATAAATTATTCAAAAAA
>JBJTWJ010000113.1:0-1680 GCA_046081665.1 Alphaproteobacteria bacterium
ACTTAAATTAAGTTTTTTACGAATTAAAGTTAGCAACCCGTTATAGTCAAACCTTGTCATTGCTTTACAATTATCTTTAATAAAAATACTTTTCAGTCTCAAAGGATTATTCACATCAAAATTAAAATTGTAAGGACAAATTTGAAAATATTTTTTCAATGCCTCAACTACAGGTTCAAGCAATGGAACGATTCTTTGTTTTTTGCCCTTGCCCATCACCACTAGATTCTCAAAATTTTGAATATCAATAAGCCTAACACTTAAAGCTTCTGAAATTCTTAATCCGCAACCATAAATCATATAAATTAATGCCTGATCTCTTTTAACATGCCAATCTTTTTTACGAATCATAGCAATTTCATCAATAATTTTTTTAATATCATCAATTGCCACAGGTCTTGGTAAAGGTTTAATAATTTTAGGAGTTTTAAGTTTATCAATTTCTTGATTTAAAATTAAATTATGACGTTTTAAGAATTTAAAAAAACTCCTTAAAACTGCTACAGCTCTGGCATTAGAGCTATTGCTATGATTAAGCGATCTTTGACTAAGCCATTTTCTTAAATCAAATAACGATATAGATTCCAAAGCATTAACATCAATTTCAGCTTGTCTTAAATCACTAAAAAACTTTAAAAAATAAACTAAATCACGATAATAAGCTTCAATGGTGTTGGAAGAATATTTTTTTTCTACTTGCAAAAAATTTAAGAACTTATTTAGATATTCAAAAACAGTTTCAGTATAAATATTATTTTCTTTAAAACTTTTAATCATTGTTATGAAAAATAAATTAGTTACAGTATTTTTATTAATAATTTTGAGCAATCCTTTATTTGCTGATGAGATAGCTAGTAAATCTAACAAAATAGTTTCTACTAACAACACTTCCAGCGAAAATAAAGATAATTTCTACAGTGAGGATGGTTTAAAAAAATTACTTGAAAGTCAATTCAAAAATGATTTTTTTCAACTAATTAATTTTTATCAACCGCAAAACAATCCGCTTTTTTGCTCTATTGCTGTAGGGGTAACGGTTTTAAATGCTCTTGAATATTCTCAAATTACCAATAATCCCCAAAATCAAATCATTAAAAATGATAATGACATTATTGAATATAAACTTCACTCACAACAAAGTTTTTTAAATGCCGAAACTGATTTAATAAAAGATCATAAAGCAATTCTCTTTCAAAAACCTGTTTCTCGACAAAAAATTAATAACAAATGGGTTGATATTTTTGATCCTGGATTAACTCTTGACGAATTAGCCCAAATTCTTGAAAAAGTATACAAACTGAAAGTTGAAAAAATAAACGTCACCAACACTAACAATATTGAACAATTCAATGAAACTGTCAAAAAAACTTTATTGGAAAATAATAAATTTATCATTGTTAATTTTGATGGCAAAGTTTTAAATAAAACCACCAATGGCCATATGGCATTACTTGGAGCATATCACCAAAATCTTAATGAGATTCTTATAATCGATCCAGCTTTGCATAAAAATAAATGGTTTTGGACTAAATCAAAATTACTTTACAACGCCATGAATACCAAAGATTCAGAGCAATTTCGTGGATATTTAATTGTCAGTAAATAATAATTTTTTTTATAATAAATTTTAATAAATAATTAATTTTTTTTAAGTTATCACAAAATAAAATTTTGATTATT
>JBJTWJ010000114.1:0-1935 GCA_046081665.1 Alphaproteobacteria bacterium
CTTAAAAAAAATAAAAATGATAAAAATATTGTAATCAATGATTATGATCGCATTTATCCGCAAGTTATTTTAATTCCTGAGTCTGGAAAAACAGCTTCAAAAATTATCGCTTCAATAAAAAAACAAAATACTCAAGAACGACCATATCAAATTCTTGGAACCAGTCAATGGGATGATAAATCAGTTTATGATTCAAACTTAATTGATACTTGGTTTCCAGCTCCTGAAAATGAAAAATTTTCTAATTTGGAAAATTTCTATTATAAAAAATTTGATAAATTTCCACCACGCATTGCTTCAATTGCTTATGACATGGTTGCACTAATCTCTGAAATTGCTAACCAAAAACAAGGGCAAACTCCTGCTTTTAAAGACTTTGTAGAATTTAAAAATGGCAATATAAATGGCTATCAAGGTGTTGATGGAACTTTTCGTTTCTTGCCAAATGGTTTGGTGCAAAGAAATCTGTCTATTTTAAAAATTAGCGTTACCAATCAAGCTGGAAACTGGTTTGAAACTATTGAAAAAGGCAATGACAGTTTTATTGATTACAAAAAAAACTAGTGTATGAAAGTTCTAGGAATTGAATCATCATGCGATGAAACAGCTGTTGCAATTGTTGATGAGCATAAAAATATATTAAGCCATGTCATTAAATCGCAAATCGATATTCACCAAATTTATGGTGGAGTGGTTCCCGAACTATCTGCGCGTTATCACCTCGAAATTATTGATTTACTAATCATTGAAAGCTTAAAGCGAGCAAATCTTAAACTTAAAGATATTGACGGGTTTGCAGGAACTGCAGGTCCAGGGTTAATTGGTGGATTAATAGTTGGTATGACTTGTGCTAAAACTCTAGCATCAATTCATCAAAAAGCCTTTTTAGCCATTAATCATCTTCAGGGTCATGCTCTGGCAATTAGACTGGAAAGCGAGATTACTCCACCATTTTTAGTTCTTTTAGTTTCAGGTGGACATTGTCAAATATTACTCTGCAAAGCAATTGATGAATTTGTAAAAATAGGTGAAACCATTGATGATGCCCTAGGTGAAACATTTGATAAAGTAGCCCAAATGCTTGGACTAAAATATCCCGGTGGTCCAGAAATTGAAAAATTAGCAAGGCAAGGTAATAACCAACGCTTTAATTTTCCAAAACCATTAATTGATAAAAGCGATATTAATCAGCAATTTAATTTTTCCTTTTCAGGTCTAAAAACTGCTGTTAAAAGACAGATCGAAAAACTCACCAATAGTGAATTTCAACACGATGTTTCGGCTAGTAAATTAAGCATGATTGACAAAGCAGATATCTGCGCTTCCTTTCAAAAAACCATCAGCGAAATTTTACTTAATCGCCTTGAAAATGTTGTTAAACAAGCTCATTTATGGGATACAGATATTTCAAATAAAAATGACTTTGATCAACAAGTGTTAACTAGATTTAATAATAAAAATTTAGATTTAGTAATTACTGGTGGAGTTGCATGTAATCAATTTATTTTTAATAATTTACAACAACTTGCCTTAAAAAATAATTTTAAAATCTTAATTCCCAGTAAAAAACTTTGCACAGATAATGCCATCATGATTGCTTGGGCTGGAATCGAAAAACTAGTGTTTTACAAAGATCGCAATTTTAGCGATCCGTTAAACTTCAAACCACTCTCTAAATGGGACCTGTCGTTGCTGTAAAGCACGACTATAAAAAACTTCGTTGCTGTAAAGCACGACTATAAAAAACTTCGTTGCTGTAAAGCACGACCAAAAAGATCTCGACTAAAAAAACTTCCCTGTCGTTGCTGTAAAGCACGACTATAAAAAACTTCGTTGCTGTAAAGCACGACTAAAAAAACTTCCCTGTCGTTGCTGTAAAGCACGACTAAAAAAACTTCCCTGTCGTTGCTGTAAAGCACGACCAAAAAAACTTCC
>JBJTWJ010000115.1:0-14704 GCA_046081665.1 Alphaproteobacteria bacterium
TGAGATTTTAAATCAACCTAATCTTAAGAATAATGATACGTTGTTAACTTTTCAAAGTTACACTAATAATATTAAGGGAATTAATGAAACAGTTCATCAAATTAAAGGTGATAAGGATGTTTTAAAAAAAGTTTTAACTGATGATTTAAAATTCTCTTCGTTATATTATATGGCCAGAAATGATTTAGATGATATTAAAACTTATTTATCATATCTCGATAATCAAGCAATAAGATTACTTCTTAAAAGCCAAAAATGGTTCTTATATTCTTTTTTAGACAAAGGATCTTATAAAGCTTTTGATTCATTCTTAGATAGATTAATTATCGCAAAAAACTCTAAAGCAATTTCATCAACTGATCTTGAGCAATCTAGAATTTTTAAACAAGAAAAAGATAATATTACTTACTCACTTTCGGCATTAACTCATATCCTTTTGGCTGGCAATAAAGAAATGGTTAAAAAATTTTTTGAATTAAATCCAAGCCTTGAAATTGAAAAATTTCCTATAAATTTTTATGATTCTAATTCAATTATGATTAGGTATTATGTAGAAGAAATTCTTAAAAGCGAAAAAGATTTACGCCATATTAAAGTTGAACATTTAGTTTATGAAATTTCTGATGATGCAACTAAAATAGTCAAAACATCAAAAACCAAGCCTGATAATTTTGCAATCGTTGATTCATCTAAAAAATTCGCTGGATATAAAGTCGTTGATTCTAAAACTGGTATTATCAAAAATGTTTTAACATTAGGCTTAAATTTGGAAGATCTTGAAACTAAATTTGTGAAATTAATTCCAAAAATTGGAAATTCAATAGAAGTTACTAAAAAATTAATTTCAGATAAAAAAATTGATAAAATTGTAATTAATCTTATTGTTCCCGTCAAGTTTGAAGAAACTCATAAAGTTACTTGTATCTTAACAAGTGAAGGAAAGGTAACTTATCATAATCCAAATTCAATTAAAGATTTAAATGCCCAAAAAATTGCAAAAAATGTTGAGGAAGGATTGAGAATTTTCTGTGACAAAATTAACTATAAAATTGAGGGAAATATTTCTCGATCTGAAATTATAGTTCCAAATGATAAAATAGGAAAATGCAGTTTAATTTATAAATACCTAATTGGTTCATTTATTAGTGGAAATGGTATAAGACCTTCTGTTACAGAACCAGCAAACTTAGGATCAGCATATTTCGAGATCAATATGATAAGATAACAATATTAAAATCCTTATTTAAATTTAAGGATTAATTAATTGCTAGGGCTATTTGCTGGGTAATTTTGAAAATTATTTTGATCATAACCATAGTAAATTACATTTTGAGGATTGTTACCTACACCAATTAATGAATTGTTATTCATGCCATAACCCTGATCATGACCATAATTTTGAATATTCGAAAATGCTGAAGGATTTTGCTGGATAACAACATTGTAAGATTTCTTTTTGAAATCTTGGCAATTTTTTAAGAAGACTGTAAAAAATAAAAATGGATTTAGCGAATCAAGCAAACAACGATAACCATCGGCAACAATTTTATTGTTAACATTAGTTTTAATCGATGCCCAAGAATCAACTTCAAGAATCGCAGAGCCATAACCATCTTTTTGTAAATTTATAAAATATTTTTTAGCTGGAATATTTAAGGTTGCAGGAGTAAAACCATGATCATTGCCGTTGATAATAATTCGAGCACCTTGAGGATTAGTGTTGATTCTAACCTCAGAATTTTTAGAATTAAAAAAAGAACAAGAGCTACTAAAAATTATTGATGATAAACAAGTTATCATAATTATTAATTTTTTTAATTTTATTTTCATAATTTTACCTTTAAAACTATTTAAATTACTTCCAGCGATTGTGAACCCAAAACCACTGATCTGGATACTCATCAATCCAACGTTCAAGCTTTTGATTCACCAACAAAGTTAGTGAAGTTATATCTTCATTTAGCATCATAGATTTTTTAAACTCAAGAGGTTTTTCAAACTCCACTCTAAAATTAAAATCATTATTTTTTCTAATAACTCGTGCTGGAATCACCGCAACATCATATTTTAAAGCCATTCTGGCAATTGAAGTTGTAGTATCGGCTTCTTGATGAAAAAATTTAATTCTTTGCCCTTCGCTAATTTTCTGATCAGCAAGAATTATTACTATTTCATTTTTTTGCAAAGCTTCGATAATTTTTCTTGTCCCATTAACGCCTTTTTCAATCATTTTAACTTGGCGAAGTTTAGCCGTCATTTCTTCAACGTAAGGATTGTTTAGTGGTCGATAAACTACATTAACCTTTAAACCCATTGCTATCAGCAATTTTGGACCAATCTCCCAGTTACCCAAATGCCCTGAAAAAACAATTGCCCCTTTATTTGAAGCTCTCAAAGACTCAATAACTTGTCGACTATTTTCATCAACCTCGCAAAAATTCTCAATTTGTTGAGGGGTTTTTTGACAGATATGCACAAATTCACCAATAATGCGTCCCAGATTATCCCACATTTTATCAATAATTTTCAGACGCTGTTGCTCATTTAAATTTGGCAAAGCTAGTTGCAAATTTTTGTAAGCCAATTGATTAACAGCTAATTTAGCTCCCACCAACTTGGCAATTTTTGAAGAAATAGCTGTCGATTTTTTCAACCCCAGAACTCTAAAAAACCACATCCCAAGGCTTACAATTAAAGCTTCAAAAACATATCGTATTTTTTTTAAAATATTTCCAAACATTAAAATAATTTTTTTATTTGCTCTTTAATTAAATCTTGATTAGCAAATTTAATCTCAACATCAAGATAGGCAATTTCTTTTTGAATTGATGGCGAAAATTTAACCCAATCTTTTTTGGTGGTTAGCAAAATTATTGGCTCTGGATCAGCAGAATTTAAAGAATTATTTTTATTTAAATTCAAACTATGAAAATTCAAACGCTGATTTAAAAATTTAAAATCACTTTCTTGATAACTATAGTGATCTGGATATGGGATTGTTTCAACAACCTCTAGATTTAAATCACTAAGAGTTGTAAAAAATTTTTCAGGATAGGCAATGCCACAAAAGGCGATAATTTTTTTGCCAACAAACTGCTGATGATTTAATGTTTCAAGACTAGCTTTGATAACTTTTTTTTGCGAAAAAATTTCAGGAATTTGAGCATTATTTTGACTAACAAAAATAACTAGATCAATATTTTTTAAAGCTATGGAAACTGGTTCTCGTAATGGTCCAGCTGGTAAAGTTAAATTATTACCAAACATGATTTTTTCATCAACTACGGCAATTTTTAAATCTTTATGCAGTGAATTATTTTGCAAACCATCGTCCATGATCAGTATTGAAAAATTATTTTTTTCTTCAATTTTTTTTACTAATTGACAGCGTTTAGCACCAATAAAAACTCGGCCATATTTCGCTAACAGCAATGGTTCATCACCAACCACATTGGCTGACATATGTTCTTGTACTTCGATAAATTCTAGAGCATTTTTTCTGCCATAACCTCGCGAAATAAAGGCATAATTGCCGATTATTTGCTTATTATTTTCCTTGGACATTTCATTGAGCAATTTTGCCAGAGCAATAACGCAAGGGGTTTTACCCTGCCCTCCAATTGTAAAATTACCAAGGCAGATAATTTTACTGCGTGAACGATATGGTTTGGCAAAAATTTTTAACAAATAAAAAACCAGCAAATATAACCCACAAAAAGGTGACAAAGCTAGAGCAATGACACTCGGCTTCGCCCAAAATGGTGGAGAGACTAGTAATTTTTTAAACATTTTAAAATTAATAATTGAAATAAATCATAATTTAGATTAAATTATAACAATAAATTTTAGCGATAAAGACAAATTTTAATTTCTTGAAAAACGATAACTCAAACAATTCATCGGTAAAAAAAAATTTTACTTCAAAAACCCCCTTTAAAAGAACTGGCGTAAATTCTCTGGAAAGCAGTCTTAATATGGTTCTTAAACCAATATTTTCCAGTAGCAAAAAAGAATTCGTGATTGTTAATAATCTAATAAAAAATTGGCCAGAAATTATCGGCAAAAAATATGCCAAATTTTGCCATCCACAAATTGTTAGTTTCAATAAAGACCATAAGAGTGCTAAACTTACCGTAGTTGCCTTCAATTCGGCAATTAGTTTTTTTATTGAAAATAATAGTGAATTAATTTTAGAGAGAATTGCTAGTCTTTATGGCTTTAAAACCATCAATAAAATCATCGTTAAACAACAACCCAAAAATATTAAAATCACTGATGATTCAATCAAGCTTAAGGATAGTGATGAACAAAATATTTTAAATAAAATTCAAAAAATTTCCGACCAAAACCTCGCCCAAACAATTGCTAATTTGGGTCGCGATATTATTTACAATTCAAAGAAAAAATAAATTAAAATTTTTTGATAATTTTTTAAAATATAAAGATGATTTTTTTAAAAATACTTACTGATGTTTAAAAACAATTTTTCCATAACCTGCACAGCTATGCATCAAGTTCATCATTTTAGGTAGCTGATCTATTGGTTCAATGGAGTAGATCAATGGCTTGATCTTGCCATTAAAAATTAACTCTGAGGCTTGTTTGGCTTCATGATAATTGGCAAAATGACTACCGATAATTCTTTTTAAACTCATCCACAAATATCTTAAATCAATTGTTGCGTTATAACCACTGCTTGCTGCACAAGTTACAACTTTTCCACCTCGATTTAATAAAAATAACGACATGCCTAAAGTTTCTCTGCCAACATGTTCAAAAACTACATCGAGATCTTTGACATTATGCCCCTCTAAAACTTGTTTAAATTTTCGCCATGACAAATAATTAGGTTCACCATTGGCCATAATAAAATTTCCTAAATCATTTTTGTTTCTATTGATAACTATTGATGATCCTAGATCTCGACAGATCTGCTCTTTTTGATCACTTGAAACAACCGCAATTGGATTGGCACCAACCAAATTTGCTAACTGAATAGCAAAATTTCCAAGTCCACCACTTGCACCCCAGATCAAACAATTTTGTCCAGCTCTTAACTGCGCACCATTTGCAGAAATTAACATTCTATAAGCTGTCGATAATGTTAAACAATAACTTCCAGCAATATTCCAATCCAAATCTTTTGGCTTTAAAATCAATTGCGACGATTTTACTTTGCAATATTGAGCAAACGCTCCGTAGTTGGTTTCATATCCCCAAATTGATTGGCTTTTGGCAAGCATACCATCGCTTTGAACAATTTCTTCTTCGGTGTCAATGACATTGCAATGAACAATTACCTCATCGCCCTCTTTGAACTTACTAACATTTTTTCCAACTTCAACAATAATTCCACTCGCATCACTGCCAAAAATTGCATAATCTTGTAAGTGATTAGCATCGCGTTTATTTCTAGAAATATGTTGATTGATTAATTGAAATGGTGTAACTGGATGAGCCAAACTACTCCATATTGAGTTATAGTTTAAAGCACTTGATTTTACTTCAATTAAAACCTCATCATCCAATAATTTTGGTATTGCTACATCCAACAATTCAACGCCATCAGAAGGCTTTCTTTGCTCTAAAGGTATTTTAATTAATTGTGCTAATTTTTCTTTGGTAACTCCATATGCCCACATAATTTTAATTTTTTAATAAAGGAAATATATTTTCTGGAACTAATCCGTCTTCAATAATTTTAACGCCCATTTTATCATATGGTGGAGTAGCAGCAGAATAAAATTTAGTTAAACTCGCTCCATCAAGTAAATATCTTATTGCCAATGCGCGTCTTGGTTGTTTTGAGAGATGCGGATGAGCAGAGTGAATAGTTTTGTTAAAAAAAATTAAAGCATCACCAGGCTTCATATTAAAATCGGTTTTTTCAAAATTTTCTAAGGTCTGGGAAGTTATAACTTCAAATGATATTTTATTTTCAGATAAGTCCAAGCCATTTACAAAAGATTTTGGGGTATATATTTTATTGGTTTTGTGAGAACCTTTATAAAATATTAAACTTGAGTCATTAGCAACATCATCAACCGTGATCCAAACCGATAAATTTAAATCTCCTTTGAAAATATAATAAGGGCGATCTTGATGAGCTGGTGTAGGAGGCGCTAATTCATTTTTTACCAAAATGTTATCATGAAAAAGCCAACAATTTTTTGAATTTGTTAATGAGGTAACTAATTCAACAATTTTGGGCAGTTTACAGATTTTTTCAATTAATGGTAGTTTTCGCCAATTATTATAATCCATAAAAAAAACTCCACCTTCTGGTGATTTCATGGTTTTAGCAAATGGGCTTGGATTTTGAATATTTGAATCAATTGCTGAAGCTACAAGCTCAATTTCTGAATCATTCAACAAAGATTTAATATGCGTAAAGCCATCTTCAAATAATTCTTTAGAATATTGTGAAATATCGTTTTTCATTAAAATAAATTTTATAATAAATTTCCTAAAAATCCAAATCCCATTTTTTTATAACGGGGATAATTTGCAACAAAATCAATTTTTTTTATGGCAAATAAAAGATATTTCTCATTTTCACCAATAATTTTTGCCATATTAATTATATTGTGTATTTTTATAATTTTAACAAAATTTTTATCAACTTCCCAGCTACCACAAATATTTCTGTCAAGAAAATCAAAACCAATTCTATAAACCATCAACATCGCATCAATTACAATATTGGGATCTGTTGATTCCATAACTACATAACTTTGCCAATTAAATATTTCTTGTTTATTTAACTCAGTAACCCTTAAAACTCCACAAGCTTTATTATTTTTTATATCGATAATTTTATAATAAATTTCTTCATTATTTCTAAATTTTTCAAAATATTTTAACAAATATTGTTCTTGATCATTGACATTGCCATTAGTAATTTTTAAAAAATTATCCTTGGTTCTTTTGGTGCGTAGGTCAAAAATTAATTGTGCATCTGGCAATTCAATTTGCTGAAGATAGCAAAATTTGCCAACTATAATTTTAGTGTTAAATAATTTAGATATTTTCATATTTGAAAATTAATTCCTCCCGTCAATTCAATAACTCCACCATTTACATAGTTAGTATTTAAAATGAATTGAATTGTTTTAGTCAAATCATCTTTATTGCCAAGCCTTCTATTACCAGTTGACAGAGCAATTTTGGTTATTTTTTCGGGATTCATTGAAGTAATCATTCTGCCATCAAAATATCCCATTCTAATTGCCGTAGAATAAATTCCAAAAATTGCATTCTCTTTACCAATAACCTCAAAAAATTTTTCTCCAAAAGCCTTGGAAGCACTGTAAATGCTAACTCCTCTACAAGTTTCTTGTGAACGAAATGAGCTTAGATAAATAAAATTTCCTGATTTTATTTTGATCATAAATGGTAACAAGAAATGTGTTAATTGAATATATTGCATTATGTTAACATCTATCGACTTTTCAATATCTTCAAGAGTTTCTTTAATAAAAAAATCTTTTTGCGTTAAAAAACCTGCACCGATAAAAACTATTCTTAACGGTTTAAGCTCGGCAATTTTTTTTGTAAATATCTTTTTAAAATCATCAAGATTATTGACATCTGTTGCATTTTTTAGATCTTTAGGAATCCTGTTATTGTAAATTCTCACAAAATAACTATTTTTAAACAAAAAAATATCTTCAAGCAATTCACTTTCAGATCCATAAACCACATATAAATCATTGATTTTTTCCATAACTTTTTCTTCCATAAACTATAACGCTAGATGTTAAACCAACTCCAAAGCCTGCAAAAATATTTACATGATTTTCTCCATCAACATTCAACGGATAATCTTGTAACAAAAATGCGATCGATGATGAAACTGTATTGCCATATTTGGCATAATTTTCATAAATTTTACTTGCCATTTCGCTACTTAGCGAAGATTTAATTCCCTCAACAACCACCTTACTGGCTTGATGAATATAAATGCCATTAATCTGCAAATTATTTTCTTCACAAAAATTAATTGCCTTAACAATTTGTTTAACAACTTTAGTTTTGGTAAACATCCACACTTCAGCTCCTGACATATGAAGATATCCGTCATTTTCAGTTTTTTCAAAAGAATGAAATAGTAAATTTTTTTTACTTCCATCAGTTAAATGATCTTCAAAAATAATTCCCAATTCTTGATCTTTTTTACATAATGTTGCAGTTGAGGCATCGCTAAAAACAGCGTTAGTAGAGCGATCAGATTTATTTAATTTACTGCGATATCTATCAGCAGTAACCAAAAGAATATTGTTGTAGGAACTTAATAATTTTTCAATCAAACATAATGCCTGCACAAAGCCTGAACATCCTTGATTAATATCAAAAGACAAACAATTTTCTGATAACCCAAATTTGTGAGCCAGTTCAATTGAATTTGCAGGGAGAAAATAATCTGGAGTTTGAGTAACCAAAATACAAACCTTAATTTTTTCTTTTTCAATTAATGGCTCAAGCTCTAAACATGCTTTATAAGCCAACAAAACCGTTGATTCAATTGCTTCAAAAACATTGGTAATACCGGTTTTATTGATTAGCTCTTGACTATCAAACAAATCTTTTACGAAAATTTTTTTAGAACCAATTGCAGTTTTAGTTGGCGATAAAATCATATGATCTATGATTTTGGTTTATTTAGAAAATCAAATATTTCTTTTACAGAGCTTGATAAAGCTAGTTGCTGACCATCTTCATACTGACCCTCAAATTCTTGAGCTATAGCACTTAAAATAGCTAAATGTCCAAGACTATCCCATTGCTCGATATCGCTAGATTTTAGATTCATATTTACCACCCCCTCTTCAACATCAAGAGCATTGGTTATAATAGTTATTAATTTTTTTTCAGAAATCATATGCCTTAAAATTTTGATTTTAATTATTCAAAAAACTTTAGATTGCTTGATTGAATATTTGATTGCTATATGATCTTGATGATAATTTTAAAACTTATTGTTATTACAAGACTTCAATTCTAAAATTTAATTAGTCTAATTATTTGCAATGATTATATTTTTTTATCGATTGCAAACCAAAAACCACCACTAATCTTAGTTAAAGGTTATCCAATATTTTAAACTTATTTTATCCAAGAATAATATAATCAATTACCCTAATTTAGCCTCATAGTTTTTTTACTCAAGCGTTTTTTATGTTCAAGAATTTTTTTATTTACCTCTGAATTATTTAAACTTCTCATTGATTCCTTTAATGCTCTAGCTTGACCTTAATCACCTTTTTACAATATTAAAAGTTAAAGACAGCATTAAATTTTAAAATGGCATTATAACAATAATAAATTTTTAAAATTTAATTCTAAATTAAATTTACTTTATATTATTATCTATTTAAATTTGTAAATAATTGTTTAATAAAAAATAAATAAATAAAATTATTAAACAGTTAGCCAATAATATTATTTTATATTTAAAATATATACTATAGCATATTAATAAATTTATTGTATCTAACTTAACATTTCAGATATTTGATTTGATAAAGCAATTACCAATAAATCTATAATTTGATCGCTCTTAAAAATAGTGATTTTTTTATAAATTGTCCTTGCAACAATTTTTTCAAGATTGTTATCAAGTCATTGCTATCAAGGAAGTGATAAGAACATCTATAACAACAAAAACAGGTAGGTATTTCAACTATAAATCTTATAATTTTTAAATATTTTTACTAACCATATTAAAGTCACTACAGGAGAAATTATGTCATCAAATAATCAAACCAACACCAGCTATATTTCAACATTAAACAAAATTTCTGAAAAAAATTACATAAAAAAATTGCGGACACGAACACAAAATTATAGTATCGCTACGGTTTTATTTTTTATTGCAGGGTTAGGTCTTAATTCGCTTGATGATTTCAAAAAACCTAATCATTTCAATAAAATTCTTAATTACACCAAGCCACTGGTAATCTTTTTCTCAATGCCTTTTGGAATTTTATCAGCTATCAATGGCTTGAAATTAATATCAGCTAAAGATTTCCCCAAATTTCATGCCAATAAAAAAAATATTTTAGACTATTACCATTCAGATAATTTACCCTCCCTCACTTCGAATTATCCAAAAAATAATAGTAAAACTAGCTCAAAAAAAAATTCTGAACATCGCCCCTTAACTCAAAGCACCCTTCCTTCTCAACCAATTCCCCAAACCAAAGTTTTTAATCCACAATCAATTAAAATCTTAGGTTCAAAATCACCAACTAATTCTCCTTAAAAATTTTTTTTATAAAAACCTAAATGCCTAGTTTTTTCAAACGCTCTTTTCGCATAATTTCAAAATCATCGCCAGCATGATAGGATGAACGAGTCAAAGGGCTTGAAGCAACCATCAAAAAACCCTTGGCATAAGCAACTTTTCTATACATCTCAAATTCTTCAGGGTCAACATAACGCTCAACTGGAGCATGTCTTAAAGTTGGCCTAAGATATTGACCAATTGTTAAAAAGTCTATATCAGCACAACGCATATCGTCCATAACTTGCAAAACTTCTTCTTTTTTTTCACCTAATCCAACCATCAATCCCGATTTTGTAAAAATTGTTGGGTCGATTTCCTTAACCTTTTTTAATAAATTAAGCGAATGAAAATAGCGAGCCCCAGGGCGAATAGATGGGTAAAGACTGGGAACTGTTTCGATATTGTGATTAAAAACATCCGGCTTAGCTTCAACAACTTTTTCTAATGCCTTGTCTTTTCTTAGAAAATCTGGAGTGAGAATTTCAATTGTAGTATTCTTGGCTTGCCTTCTAATGCTCTTGATGCACTCAACAAACTGATTTGCCCCGCCATCTGCTAAATCATCGCGATCAACCGAAGTTATAACGATATGCTTTAAACCGGTGACGCGAGCAATTTCACCAACATTTTCCGGCTCATGAGGGTTAACTGCATCTGGTTTGCCAGTTTCGATATTGCAAAATGAACAAGCTCTAGTGCAAACCGAACCCAGAATCATCACTGTAGCATGTTTTTGCTCCCAGCATTCGCCAATATTTGGACAACCTGCTTCTTCGCATACGGTATGAAGTTTGCGTTCTTGTAAAATTTTTTTAGTCTCTAAATAGCCCTTGGAAGTTGGAGCTTTAACCCTAATCCAATCAGGCTTTCTGATCATTTTATCTTTGGGAAATTTTTCAGCAAAGCCCAGCAAATCTTTATTATCTTTTTTAGCAATTTGTCCAGATATTTTTTTTTCTTCTCTAGTTTCCATATTTTGCAGAATTAAGGCGATAGAAATTTATTATTTTTTAAAAAAATTATTATCAACATAAATTATTTGAAAGTAATAGTTTTTAATGTTGGTTAATTATTTTAACACAAAAAATTATAAAGCAAAGTTTTTTTATGCGCCTTTATAAAACTTTATTTTATTTCACCTGTAACTACAAAGCCTGCTATTTCAGCAATATTGGTTGAATGGTCGGCAAGGCGTTCAAAGCTTTTAGCAATGAATAAGATATTGGTAATCTCCTGAACTTGTTGACGATTAAAATTTTCATGGTCAATGATACGAAATAAATCGCTGTAGATTTTATCAATTTCATCATCTTGCTTTAAAACCAAACTTGCTAACTCAAGATTTTGACTATTAAAAGCGATAATAGCTTCAGATGCCATGGTTTTAGAGAGGGTAATCATTGCCAATAATGACTGCTCAACGTCACTGGCAAAGTTTTGTTGATTTAAACGGGCAATTTTGCGAATAATACTTTTGGCCTGATCACCACTTCTTTCTAGGTTTGAAGAAACTTTTAAAGAAGAGATTGTATATCGCAAATCCACAGCCATTGGCTGTCTTAAAGCCAAAATCGCCGTAACTTTTTTTTCAATTAAATGGTCAAGTGAATTAATTTTATAGTCATGAGCGGTTATGGTTTCAATTAATTTCTCATCTCGAGTTTTAATCATCAATGCCACCATATCAATTGATTGAATAACCAATTCAAGCATTGTTTCAAGGGTTTGAGATATCGACTGCAAGTCTTTATCGTATGATTTAACGGTATGGCCAGAAAAATTTCCTTCTTTGTATGTCATAAAAAAAATAAATAATGCTTTTTTAAAAAATTTATAATAAAATTTTCCAACTAAATTTTCCACTAAAATTTTAAAAAATTTATTATTAAATTCATGATAAAAACTACAAAAAACATTTTGGTTATTGGCTCTGGTGCTAGGGAACATGCAATTTGTCAAGCATTTCATCGCTCAAAATATCAACCACAAATTTTTATTATTCAAGGTAATGCTGGAACATCAAAAATTGCTACCAATATTTTAGAAATTAATCCTGCTAATATTTCAGATTTTGCAAAAATTAGTGAATTTTGTAAAAAAAATAATATTGATTTTGTTTTTGTTGGTCCTGAACAACCCTTGACACTGGGGATAGTTGACCATCTTAAAAAAAATAACATCAAAGTATTTGGCCCAAGCCAAAGCGCTTCGAAATTGGAAGGATCAAAAATTTTTATGAAAAAAATTGCTAGCGATTATAATATTCCAACTGCTAAATATCAAACTTTTCAACTAGAAGACAGCCATTCGCTTTCCAAAGCTTACCAATATTGCCAAGAAATTGGCTTTCCTTGCGTTATTAAAACTGATGGCTTAGCTTCTGGAAAAGGAGTAATTATTGCTCAAAATCTTAACCAAGCTAAGTTAGATCTTGCAGAAATTTTGGCAGGCAAATTTGGTGACTCTGGCAAAAAAATTATCATCGAAGAATTTCTTGATGGCTTTGAGGTCAGTTATTTTGTGATCTGTGATGGCAAAAATTTTCTTCCGCTTGGCTTTGCTCATGATCATAAAAAAGTTGGTGAAGGTGAAACTGGCTTAAATACTGGAGGTATGGGAACATTCAGCCCATCGCAGCGCATTTCAAAAGAACTTGAAGCCAAAATAATTTCGACAATTATTAAACCAACTCTTGAAGCTATGACCAATCAAGGCTGTGAATTTCATGGAATTTTATTTGCTGGACTAATGATTAAAAATGATGATGTTAAATTACTGGAATTTAATATTCGCCTTGGCGATCCTGAAACTCAGGTTCTTCTTCCAAGAATCACCACTGATTTTGTTGATATAATTGAACATGCCATCGCTAAAAAACTCGATAAAATCACCATTGAATTCGCTGACGATAAAAAACTAGTTTGCGTTGTGATCTGTGCCAAAGGCTATCCTGAAGAATTTTCAAAAGGTGATGTTATTAAAAATTTAAATAATATTGAAAATACTTTAATTAAAAAATATCACGATAATATCCAGATTTTACATGCAGGAACAAGTATTAAAAATGGCGAGATTATTGCAACTGGTGGCAGAGTTCTTAGCGTTGTGGCAAGTGCTAAAAGCTTTAAAGAAGCCAAAAAAATAGCTTATGATGCCGTTGATCAAATTGCTTGGGATCATGGTTTTGTTAGACGTGATATTGCCAACGCAGTTGATTAAAGATTTTAAAATATTTTTCTATCTCGTTTAAAATCATGCTTTTAAAATCATACTTTTTTTGGCAAATTCTTCTTTGGCAATTCTAATCACTAAAAAGATTCTGAATAGTTGCTGGAACAAAAGCCGAAACTTTATTGGTAGTAAATTTGCCATCTTTATCTTGCGAGTTTTTCACATATTCATAGCGTAAACCAAACAAACCTCCTCCCTCACCTCCGGTTAATATTCCACTTAACATTGAGCCAATAACTGGAATTTTACCGATCCCAAATAAACTGTTCACAATATATCCAGGAATAATCATGCCTTTAATTATCATCGAATCATCATTAAAATTTATTTGACCCTTGGCAGTAATGCCAATTTTAAGATTGTTAGCAATTAGTGATTTAAGTTTTAAAATATTATCATTTTCACTATAAGAGAAATCAACTTTAACCAGATCAAAAGTAGTTTTATCACTTGAAAATATTGAGTACTTGATTTGTGAATATAAGTTATCTTTAGCAAATTTTTTAACGGTTTCATTCTCGAAAATAGTTATGTCATCATTGATTTCAATTTTGCCTTCGATAAAAATTTTTTTATCAACAACATTTTGTTTAAGATTTATTTTAGCATTACCATCACTGATGATATTAGAAATTCCTAGACCTTCAGCCAAATAACCAATATCTGAAATATTGCCATCAATTATTGCATAATTTTCTTTAGGTTTTTTGGTAGCTTGAATGTTGATAACGTCTAATTTGTCATAGTTTGCAGAAGCAGATAATTCAGGACAAAGACCATTTTGGCAATTAAGATAAAAATTTAAATTTTTTAAAGATTTTTTACGCAACAAATCTATACGATTAAGATTTATAGCGATCTTTAAATTTTCTAAAATAGGTTCTTTGGTTTTCTTTGAAGATGAAGAATTGCTGAATATTTTACTTTTTAACAAACCTTGAGCATAAAATTTTTCACCTTTGATAGTTAACTGCGGATTTTTTTTATCAAGGCCTAGGTTATAATCCAAGGCAAAATTATTATTACCAAAATTTTTATTAATTAATTTTACTGCTAGGAGTTTTTGAGCTACGCTATCAAAAGCAACATCACCTTTTATTGACGATAATTTAAGGGTTTTTATTGGCTCAATTGCTGATTTTTTTCGATTATTATTAACAATTTCTTCATTTTTATAAAAATCAA
>JBJTWJ010000116.1:0-3490 GCA_046081665.1 Alphaproteobacteria bacterium
TTTTTTGGCTAAAGCAATTAAAATTTTGAAATTAAATCAATAATCTGTTTATGCAATTCATGGCTAGAGCAGGCAAGAAGTCTGGCATTATTGGCAAGAGACAGCTCATTGCCCTGCCAATCACTGATAACTCCACCAGCATTTTTTATCAAAGGAATATGGCAGGCAAAATCATAAATTTTTAATTGCGGTTCAATAATAATATCAATAAAACCCATAGCTAAACAGCCATAAGAGTAGCAATCTCCACCATAAATTACTCCACCATTTTTTTGATATTTGGTAAGCTTGCATAATTTTTCAAAAATTTTTGCATCATCATTTTGAAAAAAAACTGGCGATGTTGAGCTCATAACTGCATCAACAACTGATAAGCATTGCCGAGATTTAATTTTTTTACCATTAAACCAACTGCCTTGCAATTTATCACCAAATTCTCCTTCACAACCAATCCAACGCTCTTTAGTGATTGGTTGATTAATTATGCCAAGAATAACTCGATGATTAGTTAAGATAATATCTTGTGAATTATTGTTTTTAGTTAGCTCTACACTACTTTTATTGTCAATTAATAAATTATTTTGTTTTTGTGCAAAAGCAATTAAGTTGCCAAAAATTGGTCGACCAATTATAAATGATGATGTCCCATCAATTGGATCAATTATCCAAATATTTTCAGCATCAATTTGATGATCACCAAACTCTTCACCAATGATCCCATGGCTTGGAAACTTATTGATTATGGCTTGACGAATTTGCTTTTCAATTTCACGATCTGCGAAAGTGACAACCGAATCATCTTCCTTGGCAATTTCTTGTAACAATTTAGGATCATTTAAGCGAAAATATTTTTGTGATATTTGATCAGCTATTAAGCAGAGTTCTTGGCTAAAATTATAAATTTCTTGATAATTCATTGAAAAAAAAAGTGTAAGTTAAAATTATTGAGTTAATTTAAATAAATAATTTTTCAATTTCAAATTTAATTTTATGAAAGAAAGAATCGCAATAATTTCAGGCTATCGTAGTGCGATGTGCAAGGCAGGTGGAGCTCTAAAAAATCTCAATGCCAGTGATCTTGGAGCAAGGGTGTTAAGAGAAGTTATTCTTAAAGCTAACATTGATGTATCCAAAATTGATGAAGTTATTATTGGCAATGTTGCCAATCCTGCTAATAGTGCCAATATTGCCCGAGTGATTGCCCTAAAAGCTGGAATTGCTCAACATGTTCCAGCTTTTAGTGTGCATCGCAATTGTGCTTCGGGTATGGAAGCATTTACTTCGGCAACTTCCAAATTATTAAACAATGAAGCCCAAATTATAGCAGTTGGTGGCGTTGAATCGATGAGTAATATTCCCTTATTTTTTGGTGATAAAATGACCGAAATTTTTGCAAGATTAGCCAAGGCCAAAACATTTGCACAAAAGTTAGCGGTGATTGCTGATTTTCGCCCTGCCATGTTAAAGCCAGAAATTGGTTTAATGCATGGTTTAACTGATCCGATTTCGGGATTGATTATGGGTTGCACTGCTGAAAATGTTGCTCGTGATTTTAAAATTACTCGACAAGAACAAGACGAATTTGCTCTTCGCTCTCATTATCTGGCAACAAGAGCAATTGCCAATGGTTATTTTCGTCAAGAAATTATTCCGGTATTTAATAATGATGAAAAAAATTCGTTGATGATTGAGGAGGATGATGGGGTTCGTAAAGACCAAAAAATTGAAGATTTAAAAAAACTTAAACCTTATTTTGAAAAGGTTACTGGTTCAGTAACCGTTGGTAATTCATCGCAAATAACTGATGGAGCATGCTTTGCAATTCTAATGAAAGAAAGTTTGGCAAAACAAATGCATCAGCAAATTGGTGGTGAAATTATTGGCTATCTTCGTGATTTTGCCTATGCTGGGCTTGATCCATCGCGAATGGGTCTTGGACCAGTTTTTGCCACAAAAAAACTTTTTGATAAAACAAATCTTACCCTCAACGACATTGATTTAATTGAAATTAATGAGGCATTTTGTGCACAAGTTTTAGGTTGTGTTAAAGCCTTTGCGAGTCCAGAATTTTCCAAAAAACATTTTTCATCTAACCAAGCAATTGGTGAAATTGCCATTGATCAGCTTAATGTCAATGGTGGAGCGATTGCTTTGGGACATCCGGTTGGGATGTCGGGAGCAAGAATTATAATCCATCTGCTTCGCGAATTACATCGCCGAGGAAAGCAACGAGGACTTGCAAGTCTTTGCATCGGTGGTGGTCAAGGTGGAGCTTGTATTGTTGAAACTTACTAAAAAATAATAAACTTGACAAAAATCAAGAATAAAAACTAAAATGAATTAAAACATTTAAAAAAAATTTTTATTAACCAAAATAAATAAAGTTTATGAATATTGATAAAATTAGTGTTGGTGAAAAAGCACCTGAATATGTTAATGTGGTGATTGAAGTGCCAATGAATGCTGATCCAGTTAAATATGAATTGGATAAAGACAGCGGGGCAATTATGGTTGATCGTTTCATTGCAACACCTATGTATTACCCTTGCAATTATGGTTTTATTCCTCATACCTTATCTGAAGATGGTGATCCTTGTGATGTTTTGGTGGTAAGTGATTATCCAATTATTCCTAATGCAGTTATTGCTGTTAAGCCAGTTGGAGTTTTGATTATGGAAGATGAAAAAGGTATGGATGAAAAAATTATTGCTGTACCTGCAAAAAAATTAAATTCAGTTTATGAAGAGGTTGAAGAAATAGAGCAACTACCCCAAGGATTGGTAAATCGTATCAAACATTTTTTTGAACATTACAAGGACTTAGAAAAAGGCAAATGGGTTAAAATTAAAGGTTATGAAAATTCACAATCAGCAAAAAAAATTATTGCTGAAGCCATAGATCGTGCATCTTCATAACACAATCAGTTTTTTTAAGTTTTTCAAAAAATGTTTGAAAAAAATGCTGTTTATTTTTTAAAAAATTTTTTTTTCAATTAAACCATAACTAATTGTCAATCAAGCCTTTTCTTGAATTACATTTTTTAGATAATAATCTCTGCTTTGCGATAAAAATTTTTTAACTATTCTAGACCTAACTTTATAAATTAATTTATGATTATTTTTGGTTTTGCGGTATTCATGGTTTTATTTGTGCTAATTGGTGTTGCATCAGGTTTAGTATCTAAAAAACCTACGCAAATAATGTTAATTAGCACTATGATTGTTGGTTTGTTTTCAATGTTAATATGGCGTTTTATGGGATATGGAGAAATAATTTATGAAGCAGGAATTGGTATACCTTGCGCCATAATTTATTATTTGATTCATAAATTTTATTTAAAAATATTTTTTAAAAAAAATGTCTAAAAATTCATCTAAAGCCTTTTCGTTAATTGAATTCTCCATTGTACTTTTACTCCTTCAACTATTTGTTGCCTGGGTAACAACCCGTTCCCGCTTACTCTTAAGAATGCGTTTGCAAACTGCCCCAA
>JBJTWJ010000117.1:0-3804 GCA_046081665.1 Alphaproteobacteria bacterium
TGGATATACAGCTTCATTTTTTAAAAATTTTTATCTCAAAAATATTTTGTTATAATTTTATTTAAAGATATTGATTTGGTATTATAAAAAATTATAAAAGCTAATTTTTAAAAGATAATAAATTTATGAAAAAAAATTTTAAGAATGGATTTTCAGTGATTGAGCTAGGGGTTGTAGTTTTGGTGGTGATAACGATCTTATCACTTATTCGCTTTACTGAAAATTATTTTGCTCAAAATAAAATTGATAATGCCAATAAATATACTCAAGATTCTGTAGTAAAATCAATTAGTGATTTGGTTTTATGGTTTGAAACTAGCGATAAATCAAGCTTCAGTGAAATTGAACAAGAAGATTTATCAGCGGTTAGCAAGTGGTTAGGCTCTTCACAATTTTCTCAAAATCAATTAAGCTTTGAACAAAAAATTGCCAATAATCGCCCTAACTTTGTTAAATCATCGATTAACAACCTTCCTGTTATTGAGTTTAACGGTGTTAATAGTTTTTTAGATATTGATTTAAAAGAACAATTAAATTTCAAAAATATTTCAATATTTTTAGTGAATTTATCAAAAAATTTTGTTAATGATCAATCAACAATTATTTCCTTTAAAACCAACAATAACAAGCTTAGCCTCAATAATTTAAAAAAAGAAAAATTTTATAATTTACAATTTACAATCGATAATAATACCAAGATAATTGAGCCACTAAATTTATCAAAAGATTTAACCATTAAAACCCCTCTAATTATTGAAATATCTAGTTCCAAAACTAGTATTAATTTTAAAATTAATAATCAAATTGTTAATCAATTTAACTATAATTTCAGCGCTGACAATATTAACAAAATTGTTCTTGGTGCTTATCAAACATTTCAGTCTAACCAGGATCCTAGCAACATCGAATATGCTAATTTTTTTCATGGCCAAATCGCTGAACTAATTATTTTCAATCGTCAATTAACTGAGCAAGAAAGCTTGGAAATTTCCCAATATTTACAAAAAAAATGGGCAATAAAATATGCTGAAACACAGCAAAATAATCAGCAACACAGTATTCAACCAAGCCCTTCTGAAGATTCTAATCCCAGCGATTCATCAACAAAGTGATCTTAAAATAATTTAATCTTTTGCAAAGTTAAAAAGGTCAGTAAATAAGTTTTTAAAATTTAGTATTTAATGTTAAGCGCACTGCCCTGATTGACCCGGGGCTGATGTTGTTATTGTTATGGGCTGTTAAAGCATAACGCTCATTGAAAAGATTTTCGATGTTCAATTGCAGATCATAATTTTTATCAATTTTATAAAATCCGGCAATATCAAATCTCTTAAAACCCTTGAGTTTAACAGTGTTATCAGCTGAAGCATATTGCGAAGATTGACGAATCACACCAACCGCTAAAGCCAATTGTTGATTAAAATTATATTTATTCCACCACGCCAATTTGTGATTGGGGGCAAGGGCAACTTTGCTATTTTTGCGAGTGGCTGAAGTTGAAGAAATTGCCGTTGGTGAAACTACTTTGGCATCTTGCCAAGTATAGCCCAAAATGGTTTGCAAATTTTGAGTAATTTTGCCTTTAGCCTCAAATTCAAAACCACGCGTGCGAGTTTCGCCTGTTAATAAATAAAACCCAGCATTACTAGGATCGTTAGCTTTGGAGTTAGAGCGCTGTAGCTCAAAAATCGCAGTGTTAAAAGAAAATTTATTGTTAATTTCAACCTTGCTACCAATTTCATAATTTTGTAATTTCTCGGGTTTAAAATTTTTCAACTGCGAATCTAAAGTGTCAAACTGATCGCCAACACTTGGCAAATATGAAACGCTGTAGCTTGAATAAAGTGAAACTTGCTCATTGGCTTTAAAAACTAAACCCAGTCGCGGTGAAGTTAAATTATCAATTCGTGAAAATTTTTGCAGTGAGTGATTGTTACGAATATTAACCTCGAAGCGATCTTGCCTAACTCCTAAAATAAGTTGCAATTTTTTGTGCAAATCAATTTGATCTTGCAAATATAAGCCCACAACCCTGACCTCGCTAATCAAATCATTAACACTTGCTTGACGAATAAAATTTAAAGGCGAGTTATCAATTGGCGAACCAGCATTTATAGACAAGCTTGAAGCATTATTAAACAAACTATTTTTACGCAGATTTATTGAATCTTGGCGAGTAATTTCATTACCAATTAACAAGTTATGTTTAAAGTTAAGTAAAGTTAATTTTTTGGTGTAATCAATTTGGTTGGTAAAATTATCACGAGTTGTTAAATTATTATAAGCCGAGATATTGAAATTATTATTGGTATTAACCGCTGAGGACGGATAAATATTTTGATAAAATTTATAATTTTGACTAAATCTGGTTAAGTTACGCAGTTGCGAATTTTTATCGAATTGATGCTCAAATATTGCCGTTAAGTTATTGATTCTAGTGATTGCATAACTTTCAAAAGGATTACCAAAAAAACTTTTAGCATTAGTTGTTAACATTTGATTATTTTGTGAGGGAACTCCGCGATCTACAACCCTTTGATCTGAAAAATGTTCATAGCTAAGTTTTAAATTAGTGTTTTTAGCAAAATTAATTGTTAAAGTTGGATTAATGGCATAGCGTTCAAAATCGCTGAATCGCCGAAAACTGCGTGATTTTTCATACATCGAATTTAAGCGTAGCGAAAATTTTTCACTAACTTTATCGCCAACATCAACAGCAATTCGTTGATCATTAAACGAGCCGTAAGTTAAATTAAAAGCTAATTGTTTTTTGCCATCTGCATATTTGTTGATGCGATTAACCAACCCGCCAGCCCCACCGCGCCCAAAGCTCAAAGCATTTGGACCACGCAAAAATTCGATATTTTCAACATTATAAAAATCTCGCAAATATTGCAAATCATCACGAGCACTATCGACAAAAAAATCGGCGTTAGTGCTATTGCCACGGATTGTTAGCTGATCGCGATGCCCCTCCCCTTGCTGAATATTAAAGCTTGGCACATAGCGAACCGCCTGCTCCATATTAGTGATATTTTGTTCTTTAATTTGTTGTTGATTAACCACAGAAATAGATTGCGGAGTGTCGATAAGAGCGGTGTTGTTGCGTAGCGAACTGCGTGAACGCGAATTAAAATAATTGCTATTTTGCTGATCATTGCTATTGGCAATCACCAATAATTCAGGCATTGAAATGATTTTATTGTTTTCAACATTTTTAGTTAGCTGTTGATCAAAATTATTTTTTTCTGTTGATTGTTGATTATTTTTACTGATTACTAACGGTTTTTTTAGAAACGAAGAATTTGTAGATTGTGAGTTTGCTTGATAAGAGTTTTTAACTGGCAATTTATTAGGTTTATTATCAGTCTTTGAAACAACGGCTTCTTGTGCCAAAGCCAAATGCATCTCACCACAAAAAAAACTGAAAATTAAAATTTTTGCTAAAGTTTTTCTTAAAAAATTAAGTGAATTATTTAGGGGATTGTTTAGTGAGTTACACAGTGAATTATTTAGGGGATTTTTTAAAGAGTTACTTTTAAGATCTAACAACCAAGCCCTTAAAATTAAAGAATTTTTTTTAAAAAAATTTGGAATTGTAGTCGAAGTGTTTAATAATTTTTTCATAATTTTTGCCGTTGAGATTTTGTCATTGAGAATTTAGCGTTTAGATTTAATACCAAATCCCATCTTTAAATAAAATTATAACAAAATATTTTTGAGATAAAAATTTTTAAAAAATGAAGCTGTATATCTATACAGCTGAGGCTTTTTAGAGATTTTTAGCCAAAAATATGAAGTTAG
>JBJTWJ010000118.1:0-2813 GCA_046081665.1 Alphaproteobacteria bacterium
ATAATTTTTGTTAAAATAACTATTTATTTTTTTCTTAGAATTTTTACAATTTCTTATAACAATATTTTTTATTTTTTTAAAAAAAACAACAATAACTTTTCAATAATGAAAAAAAAATTTATTAATTCATTTTTTTGGATATTTATCGGAATTCTGGGAGCATCTTGTCTAGGTGGAATTGCAATAATTCGTGGTGAAAAAATTTCCACAATATGGTTCATTTTAGCTACAATATGTTGTCAATTAATAGGTTATCGTTTTTATAGCGCTTGGATTGCGAGTAAAGTTTTACTTATTGATGGTCAACATACTACTCCTGCCAATAAAATTAACGATGGAAAAGATTTTGTACCAACTAATCGCTGGATTGTTTTTGGACATCATTTTGCAGCAATTGCTGGACCAGGTCCATTGATTGGACCTACTTTAGCGTCGCAATTTGGATATCTGCCTGGAACATTATGGATTGTTATTGGCTCAGTTTTAGCAGGAGCGGTTCAGGATATGATAATTTTATTTGTTTCAATGCGAAGAAACGCTAAATCTCTTGGGCAAATGATTGAAGATGAAATTGGCAAAGTTGCAGGTTTTTGTGCACTACTTGGAACATTTGCAATTATCACCATTTTAATATCAGTATTAGGATTAATAATTGTTAAAGCTCTTGCTCATAGCCCATGGGGGAGTTTTACAGTTTTAATGACCATTCCCATTGCCATGATGGTTGGAACCTATTTATATTGCTTTCGACCCAATGGTGTTTTTGAGGCAAGTATTGTTGGTTTTAGTTTATTTTTACTAGCAGTGTATGGTGGTAAAATAATTCATAATCACCCTACACTATCTTTATTTTTTGATCAACAGCCTAAACTAATTGCTTTTATAATTATCGGCTATGGGTTTTTAGCAGCAGTTCTTCCAGTATGGCTATTACTTGCACCTCGTGATTACTTATCATCATTTCTAAAAATTGGCACAATTTCATTGATGGCTATCGCATTATTAATTTTTCATCCACAGATGCAAATGCCTGCAATCACCCAATTTGCAAATGGCGAAGGTTTAATTTTTAGTGGTAAAATTTTTCCTTTTTTATTTATTACAATTGGCTGTGGAGCAATTTCAGGATTTCATTCTTTAGTTGCATCAGGAACAACTCCAAAAATCATCAATAACGAAAAAGATGTCAGATTGGTTGGATATGGCAGTATGCTTTTAGAAGGTTTTGTAGCAATGATGGCATTAATTACAGCTTGCGTTTTAGATCCGGCTATTTTTTTTGCGATTAATACTTCTTCAGCAACTTTAGGAATTGATCCGGTTGCAACTTTAAAAACTTTTGGATTCAATCTTAATCATCAAGAAATGATTGATCTTGCTCAACAAATGGGTGAAAATACTTTATATTCAAGAACTGGTGGAGCACCATCATTGGCAGTTGGTATGGCAAAAATTTTGTCTTCAGCATTTGGTAATTCTATGTTAGCAATGTGGTATCATTTTGCAATTATGTTTGAAGCAATCTTTATTTTAACAACTCTTGATGCAGGAACTAGAGTTGCAAGATTTATGTTTGAGGATCTATGTAAATTTCGTCAAAGAAAATTTGGTCAATCACGTTATGCACCAATAATTTCCAGTGCAATTGTGGTTCTATGCTGGGGTTATTTTTTATATGTTGGAGTAATTGATCCCAATGGTGGAATTAATATTCTTTGGCCATTATTTGGAATGTCAAACCAAATGTTAGCATGCATTGCCTTAACTTTAGCGAGCGTTATTTTACTGAAAAAAAACAAAAAATTTTTTCTAGTTACTGCTTTGCCCTTAATATTTGTAACCATTACCACAACATCTGCTGTAATTAATAAAGTTTTCAATCCTGAAACTAAAATTGGTTTTTTAGCTATGGCAAAATTATGGCAAATGCGTTTAGAATCTGGTTTAATTATTGAAGATTTAGAAATTTTAAAAGCTAAACAAATTATTTTTAATCAATATTTAGTAAGCTCCTTAGCATTGTTTTTTTTAGCAATTTTATGGATAATTATCATTAATGCTGTTTACAAAAATGTTAAATTTTTAAAAAAATCATAACCAATAATTCTACAAAAATAATGCTAAAAATTTTACAAAAAATATTTAATAAAATAATTTTATTTGGAATATTCTTTAGGAATTTTCTTAACTATATAAATGGTGATTTTGCTTACGAAAATTATTTACAAAATAATCGTCAACATCAATGCAATAAAGACTCATGCTCAAATAAAATTTTAACTAAAAAACAATTTCTTCGTCAAAAAATTCATGAAAAATATAATAAAATAAGTCGATGTTGTTAAATAAAAACATTTTCTATATTATTATATAATTTATAAATTCTTTAATAAAAATTGTTGAAATATTATTTTATGTTTTTAAAATTAGTTAAATCGGGAATGTGTCAGAATAAAAAAACACCATTTTTTATTTAATAAATGATTGTGAATATGACGCACACGCTTGGGTTTGTGTGGTGGTGATTCCCGATTTTTAAAAATTTAATAAAATTTAAAAACCGAATTGGTATTAAGTAGTTAAAACTTTACAAAAAAATTTCTCTATAGAAAATTTCTTACAAATAAGAGGATAATCAGATTATTCTAATTATTAAAACGAAAATGAAAAATATCGCCATCTTGAGTTATATAATCTTTGCCTTCCAATCGCAATTTTCCTGAATTTTTTGCACCTTCTTCGCCATTTAATGATATGTAGTCATCATAAGCAATGGTTTCAGCACGAATAAAACCTTTTTCAAAATCAGTATG
>JBJTWJ010000119.1:0-1388 GCA_046081665.1 Alphaproteobacteria bacterium
GCTTGTTGATCTGTCAACTCTTCTCGACCCGAATATATTCCGCTTTGCCTACAAGTTTTTTGAAATTCTGCAGAAAATTGACAGATGTTTTTAAGTTTATTACGATCTGCAAATAAAGTTAGACAATCTCGATAAAAACCCTGCGTAAGCTGAGAAGATGGATCGCTATTAGATTGATCACCATCAGCTTGAGATATTGGCTGAGCGAATTTATCAATTTCTTTTTTAATTTCTTTAAGAGCTGAACCAATTCCGCCAAATCTTTTGGCAATTGCCATAGCTAAAACTAAATCATCGTAGGTTAAATTATATTTCCCTGCAACCTCAGTTAAAATTTCATTTATTTCTTTTTCTACTTCTTTTTTTCCTTCAGCATATCGAATTATATCGTCTTTTCTGCCATTTAAACGCTCAAAAATTTCAGATGAGCGATATAATTTATTAAGCTGTGGTTTATCAGTTTGTACTTGATCCACTGAATGATGAGGTTTATGGGGAGCTAATTCTTTATCAACAGAATCATTAGCTTTTGCAAAAATATCATCTATCATTTTTTGTGATATTTTGTCTTGATCTTCACTTGCAATTAAAGCACTTGAATCATATTCTAAAGATACTTGGCTATTAAGCTCATGAATTCTTCGCTTATCAACAGCAGTTGTATAATGTACACCACTAAAATTGCTAACGCAAAATGGATTTGAGCTTAGAAATTTATATCTAAAACTAAATAATGAGAATTGTTGTTGGAGATTTTCCAAAATAGAATTTTTTAAATGAGGAATTTTTAATTGTAATTCTGGATTTTCATTTGTTAAAGACAATATTTTTTTAGACTCTTCTGGACCATCCATCCGTTCAAAATTAAATATTTCCCTCAAAACATTTTTTACAATCTCACCATTATCAATTTTTTCAATACTAAAATAACTCGCATAACGTTGATCAGTTAATGGGCAATTAAACATTCCTGTTTTATGTTGCAACCCTTCTTTTACGCTTAATTTTTCCAAAATAATTTTGAGCGATAAATAAAAATATATTTGCCGTCGTTCTTCATCTGATTTTTTATTAAATTCATCTAAGCTGATTGAATCAGATTTTTCAGGTACTAGCTCTTTACATTTTTCATCAACAATTTTTTTAAGGCTTGACAATCGCGAATTAGCGTGAATTGTTGTTTCAGTAGTTGTGCCTTGCAAAGCTTGAGCTTGGTTATGTACAAGGGAAGGATTACTAACTTCTTGCAACATCGCCAAATCTTGATTGGGGAAAAAAAATCTATATGTTTTTTTTAAATTTTCTGCGATAATAAAACTTCCTGCACTTGCTTGACTTGCAGTAGCTATAGCCTCTCCTTCTAAAACAACTGAAGCAGAACCCTGACC
>JBJTWJ010000120.1:0-1878 GCA_046081665.1 Alphaproteobacteria bacterium
CCAATTCTTATTGGTTCAACTTTTTCATGCGGATTGGCTAATGTTATCAAAGAAAATGTTAATTACAAAAAACAATTAAATGCAAGGAATCAGGCAAATGAGGATTTAGAAGATTTTAAAAAAAGTAACCATCATCCAGATGAACGGCAAAATTCTGAAAGTCAAAATTTGCCAATCTTACCAAAAAGATTTTCTCAAGATAGGCTATTAATTTCAGATGGTAGAGATGATATTAAGATTAGTTCGTCCATGAAATTTGAACCATCTGATACCCTGTCTTGGCAATTTCCTTCAGGGAGTCCGGCATCTAGATCTAACCCAGATGAAGGACCAAGAAGTTTAAGAAGAGGAGATAATATTGAATGTGCAGAAATTTGATGCTTATAATTAGCAAATAAAAATAAAAATAAAGCCGAGCAATGCTTTGAAAATGAGTTTCATCATTGTAATGTGAATAAAAAATAATTTTTTTTGTTAAGAACTATTATTTTTCATAAAGTATATTATACCAATTCCCATCTTCAAAAGAACAAAAAAAAATTAAAATTCTAACTTCATCTTTTTGGGTAAAAATCTTCAAAAAGCCTCAGCTGTATGAACGTACAGCTTCATTTTTTAAAGATTTTTATCTCAAAAATATTTTGTTATAATTTTTTTTAAAGATGGGAATTGGTATTAGCTGTTTACAATTAAAAAATATATTATAAGTTGTTAATAAATAACCTAAATATTAACAAATAATTTTTTGGGGATATTTCATTTTTTTGCGAAATAATTTTTGAATTAACCTTGTTGCATCTAAAACTTTGGCTTGACTTCTGGGAGCTCTGCTAAATTGATCTGTTGCTAAGTCATCAGCTGATAAATCAGGAAATTTTTGAGCATTTGTTTTAACAATTCGCAGTGTTGATGGGATAATAATTAATTCACTTGTAAATTTTATTTTAAAATCTTGAATTTTAGCTTGGCAAGCTGTAAATTTTTCTTGTAAGGATTTAAGATCCCCAGAGCTTTGTGTTCCTCCCAATAAATGACCTCCAATTGCCTCGTCACTTTCAAATAAAACTCTTTGAGGTTTTTCAATTACGCTAATGTCTTCAGGAAAAATTCCATTACTTCGAGTATAAAAATCTTTGATAAATTGGCCATTAAATACAGCAAAAAAAGGCTTGCCAGATGATTTATTTTTTAAAAAATCTAATAGCATGTTTCTGCCATCAATTTCTTGGTTAATTACATCATTAAAAATTTTGGCATTTTTAGAGGTAGGTGCTTGAAATGTCCAATAGCCATCTTCATCGCTAACATTAAAAAATTTATTGCCTTTAGTTATTCTAACATTGGTGTCGAGTAATTTAAAAGCCTCTCCTCCGCCAATGAACGAATTTTTGTGTTCATCGCCTGATTCATTGCCTCTTGCTAAGGAACCAATCCCAGTATCAAAATTTTTTAAATGTTTTGCTCTTACTGATACCGATCTGGATTTGGTTTTAAGATCGCTGGGCAAACCCCATTGAAATAAAATACCTTCTGATAAATCATTATCACTTGAAGAAGTTAGAGATTTAATTTTTTGGAGATATTGGGAAAAATTTTGATCATTAACACCAACTTTAAGAATGTGAATGTGTAAATAATTTGGTTGACAATCTAAATCGCTAAGCCCCATTTCATCAAAAGAATCAACAACTGCAATAAATTGATAAATCGCTGAATTATCTTCTAAATCATCTGGCAAATTATTAGAGCCAGTTTTTTTGTAGTGCATAATTTAATTGAAAAAAATTAAAACATTTTATGTTAATTATATTTAAAAAAATATTTCTCTATAATAAATAATTTTTTTAAACATAAATAATATTAATTTTATATGCAAAA
>JBJTWJ010000121.1:0-5936 GCA_046081665.1 Alphaproteobacteria bacterium
GCCCAAACATTTTTTGTCGATAATCAAAAAATTGTTGAAAATATGGCAAGATTTTATCCACAGGAGTTATCGATATTAATGAATACCAAAATTATTGTTAAGGAACTCGATAGATCGCAAGAGGTTTTTTCAACATCAGCACAAAGTTTTTCTATGATTTCTAAAGAAAAGAGTGGTAAGTATGCAATCAATCTTTTTTCCGATCGTTTTAAAATGTTCTTAGCAGATGACAAGTCAGTACCTCATGATGATTTTATAAATGCAGTTTTTGCTTTAAAAAAAGTTTTTATCAATCATCAAGAACAAATTAAAGTTGTTTTAAATGGTGATAATCAGGTTGTATTGTTTAAAAATAAAGAATTACTTCATGCTAGATCAGCTCTTGATCGCAATAAATATCGAGAAGTAAATTATTTACCATTTGATGAATTGTTAAATAAAAAAATTATCACCAAATCTCAAAATTATGTTGACGAAAAACCTCCATCATTGCTTAGAAATTTTAAAGAATTTTCAAAGCTAAAAGATTATTCTGGAAAAATTTTATCTTGAATTTTTTTATAAAATATATGAGAAATTCAATATTTAATATATCTAAAAAAAATAAATTAACTAAATTTGCCAATGTTTGGCGAAGAAATTATAGTATCAAAACAAGATTCCCATAAATTTTAATTAAACAAACACATCAGCAATTTAATGAATATTTTAAACAAAAATATGGAATTGAAAACTTCAATCCAAGCCGAGAAGACACAGCTACGATGGCAGATATTGTTAAAAAATTTTATGAACAAAATAAAGATCAAGATGAAGTCAAAGATTTTAAAAATTCTTTAAAAAAGTTTTTTAGTGATAAGAAGTGTATCGCAATTGAAATTGAAAATTTTGTTCAACCATCTTCGCATGAATTAAAGCAAGATTTAGCGTATAAAGTTTTAGTCAGTGCTAGTGTTTTTGAAAATTATGGTGTCATGAGAATAGCTGATGAATCAGGCAAACCCATTTTGCAAGAAAATGTTAGTAATAATTATATTGATTTTCACTGCGATAGTATTGATCCTAATACTTTTCCATATTTTACAGCAATTGTCTCGGTTAAATCGAATAGCAAAGCTATTACAAGGGTTATTGAAGCAAAAGAAATATGTGCAAAATTACAAAAAGATCATCCACGATCGATGGCAATTTTAACTGAACTCGAATTTGTTGTCCAAAAAGTTACACCACCATCTTTTATTGAGTTAAGTAATCCAATAAAAATAATCCAATTAAATACTGATAATACATATTTTATCAATTATTCGTTATTGAATAACTCTAATACCACATCAACCTTTTTGCCAGTATTTAAAGATCACCAGAAATTTAGTCGACTTGAGATCACTCAAGCTTTGAAAGATTTTAAAAATTGCTTAAGAAATTCTTTAAATTATCATGATTTTGTTTTGAATGAACGTAATCAAGTATTGTTAATTAAAAATCGTTTAAGTGTTCATAATCGTCAACAAGTAAGCCCTTTGGAAACTAGAGATGTAGTATATTTTGTCTGTAATAATTCAGAATTAATTAAAGATCAAACATGGCATCGAAATAAACAAAGTAATATTGTTGTTGCAAAACCCCAAGCAAGTGTTTTAAAAAAACAACATAAAAATAATTTAATTAAAGATTAAATTTAGATGTTATTAAATCTAAATTATTAAAAAAAATTTTAAGATAATTTATGAAAAATCTCCTTATCACTGGTGGTTATGGTTTTATTGGCAGTAATTTTATTAAACAGCAAATTAACAATCATTTCATTGTTAATTTGGATAAATTAGCTTATAGTGCAAATCTTGATAACCTTGAGTCAATAGCTAATCACAAAAATTATAAATTCATCAAAGGTGATATTTTAGATAGTGATTTAGTTCTTAAAATTCTTCAGCAATATCAGATAGATTATTTGGTTAATTTTGCAGCACAAAGTCATGTTGATAATTCAATTGCAAATCCTGATGAATTTATTATGACTAATATCGTTGGAACCTATAAACTATTACAATCTGCAAAACAATATTATCAATCTCTTGAGCAAGCTCGTCAACAAAACTTTCGTTTTTTACATGTTTCAAGCGATGAAGTTTTTGGTTCATTAAATTTTGACGAATTGCCTTTCAATGAATTAAGTAATTATCAACCAAATTCACCATATTCAGCCTCAAAAGCTTCATCTGATCATTTGGTGAGAGCTTGGTGGAAAACTTATAATTTACCAACCATAATAACCAATTGCTCAAATAATTTTGGAGCTAATCAGCATCAAGAAAAATTTATTCCAACTGTAATCAGATCATGTTTGACTAATCAAAAAATTCCAATATATGGCTCAGGAAAAAATATTCGTGATTGGATTTATGTTGAAGACCATTGCCAAGGCATTTCTCTAGCTCTTGAAAATGGCAAAATAGGTGAAGTTTATCTTTTTGGCGGAGATTATAAAATATCTAATCTAGATTTAGCAAATAAGATATGTAAAATTCTTGATCAAGTTAAACCAAGGCAAGATGGCATTTCGTATTCATCGCAAATTAATTTTGTAAATGATCGTGCAGGGCATGATTTAAAATATGCTATATCAAATAAAAAAAGCATTGAGCAATTAGGTTTCACAGTTTCAAATAATTTTGATGATAATCTTAGAAAAACTATTAACTATTATCTTAAAATAATAAATTAAATAAAATAATAAATTATGAAAGGCATAATTCTTGCAGGAGGATTGGGAACTCGCTTAAAACCAATTACTGAGATAATTTGTAAACAACTATTACCAGTCTATGATAAGCCAATGATTCACTATCCATTATCAACCTTAATCAATATTGGTATTAGGGATATTATGATTATCTCTACTCCAAATGATACGCCATATATACAAAAAACCTTACAAAATGGCTCTAAATATGGCATAAATATTTCTTATGCCATTCAAGATAAACCCAACGGGATCGCCGAAGCATTTATTATTGCGAAAGATTTTATTAAAAATGATTCAGTTTGTTTAATTCTAGGCGATAATATTTTTTATGGCTCAATCTTTAATCAAATTAATTTTAAGGTTTTTTTTAATAAAATTAAAAAAAATGAAAATGAAGCAGTTATTTTTGCTTACCGTGTTTCAGATCCCCAAAGATATGGAGTTGTTGAGCTGGAGTCAAATGGCAATTTTGCCAAAACTATCGAAGAAAAACCCTTAAATCCAAAATCGAATTGGGCAGTAACGGGGATATATCTTTACAATAATTCTGTGATAAAATATGCCCAACAATTAAAACCATCTAAACGTCAAGAATTAGAAATTACCGATATTAATCAAATCTATTTACAACGAGGCAAATTAGCAGTTGTAAAATTAGATCGAGCAGTTGCATGGCTTGATGCTGGAACTCATGATTCACTTCTTGAAGCTTCAAACTTTGTGCATACCATCGAAAAAAGACAAGGTTTAAAAATTGCCTGTCTAGAAGAAGTTGCATTTAACAATAAGTTGATTGGCAAAAAAGAACTTGAGGAGATTATAAGTCAATATAGCAAAGATCAAAATTATCAGGAATATTTAAAAAAAATTATCAACTAAATTGGCATATAAAATATGATTATAAATCTTGAATCTAAAGGCGATGAATCAACTGGTTTTCTAACCCCAATTGAATCGCAATACAATCTTCCTTTTACAATCAAAAGAATTTATTATATCCATTCTATTCCAACTCAATTGAGAAGAGGTTTCCATGCTCATCTTAATCTAAAGCAATGTTTGATCGCAATTAATGGCTCTTGCAAGGTTCTAATGGATTATGGCAATGATAATAAAAAAACCTATGAATTAAACAATAAAAACCAAGGTTTAATAATCGATAAAATGATTTGGCATGAAATGTATGATTTTTGTGATAATTGTATTTTATTGGCTTTAGCAGATGATTATTACAAGGAATGTGATTATGTTAGAGATTATCAAGAATTCACTATATTAGTTAAGAAATAATAATTATGTTTAAAAATTATAGCAAAATTAGTAAATGATCAGTTTTTTAGATTTAAAAAGAATTAACCAAAAACACTCACGGCAAATTAAAGCATTAACTGCCAATGTTATCAATAGTGGACATTACATTATGGGTAACGAACTTAAAATGTTTGAGGAAGAATTTGCTCAATATTGTCAAACCAAATATGCCCTTGGAGTTGCTAATGGCTTAGATGCCTTAATTTTATCAATTAGAGCTTATAAAGAATTAGGCATTATCAATGATGGCGATGAGATAATTGTTCCAGCCAATACTTACATAGCTTCAATTTTAGCAATTAGCATCAATAATTTAATCCCAGTTTTAGTTGAGCCAGATATTCTAACTTATAACCTAGATCCAAAATTAATTGAGTCAAAAATTTCTGCCAAAACCAAGGCAATCATGGTTGTCCATTTATATGGCAGAGTTGTAGAAATGGAATCAATTCATGAAATTGCTAAAAAATATAATTTAAAAATTATTGAAGACTGTGCTCAAGCGCACGGCGCAATATATCAAAATAAAAGAGTTGGCAATCTTGATGATATTGCAGGTTTTAGTTTTTATCCAGGAAAAAATCTTGGAGCAATTGGTGATGCTGGAATAATAACTACCAATGATCAGCAATTATATTCGATAATTAAAGCTTTAAGAAATTACGGATCACATCAAAAATATTATAATTTATACAAAGGCTATAACTCCAGACTAGATGAATTGCAAGCTGGAATCTTAAGAATTAAACTAAAAAAACTTGATAAAGAAAATAAATTTCGTCAAAAAATTGCCAAAATTTATTGCCAAAAAATCACCAATCCTAAAATTATTTTACCAAACATCCCCAAGCAAACTCAAAATTGTGTTTGGCATTTATTTGTAATCAGAACGCAAAATCGTAGTCAATTGCAAGATTACTTAGCCAAAAATAATATCCAAACAATTATTCACTATCCAATTCCTGTGCATCATCAAGAAGCTTACAAAGAACTTAAGGATTTAAAGCTTCCAATCACTGAAAAAATTCATAATGAAGTTTTAAGCATTCCTCTATATCCTTACTTAGAATTAACAGATATTAACAGAATTATTGAGGTGTTAAATAAATATTAGAAAAATTATTGATAAGTAATAACCAGTTGATCTTTAAGACCAAAAAATTTCTTGGGTAATTTCTTTTTTATGGCAAATTTATATTTAGCAACATAACGTCTTGAGGAATTTACGCCATTATCGCTAAAATAGCGAACCTTAAAATCGCCAATTTCAAAGGCAAAATTGGCAATATTGCTCGAACTACAAAGCAGATGACTACATTTTGATAAGAGTAATGTTTCAACAAGAACCTCTAGGCCTAACAAATAGCGATGATTTTCTCTGGGATTGAAGTTAAATGAATTTAATTTTGAACTGCGATAAATATCGGCAAAGAAAACTTTATCCTGATATTTGTTGGTAAAAAGCTTGAAATAATCAAGATCTTCACAGGCTAAAAATATTTTATCAATTTGATATTTGCTGAGCATTTTATCGGTGTAGCGAAAGATTTGCTCAATGGTTGGGCCAAAAGAGTGATGCTGGGTGGTGTTCATATCTTTACCGCGAATATGGACGCCAAGAATTTTTGAATTATTATCAAAATAATTTTGATATTTGGCTAACTCGTTGATAACATTATCTTGGAGTTGAATTTCATCATTAAAAATTTGTTTGAGTGAGCGTGGTTGATAATTTTTTAAATCCTCAAAACTGGCTTTATTATTGATTAAAAACCCTGTTGAAAAAATTACATTTTTGCTTTGATAAACTTCTTTTAAGCTATAAGGCGAAACTTGATGGAAGTAATATTGCCAAGAGTTCTTGGAGTTGTTAATTGGA
>JBJTWJ010000122.1:0-2403 GCA_046081665.1 Alphaproteobacteria bacterium
TGTAACTAAACGAGGAATTGATGCTCGTGCACTAGATTTTCAAAAAGAACAACCAGCTAGCGGACAATCGCTTCGTCAAGAAATTAAATTAAGAAACGGTATTGAGCAAGAAATTGCTAAAGAAATTGTTAAAGATATTAAGCAATCAAAGCTCAAGGTTCAAGCCTCAATTAAAGGTGATGAACTAAGAATTGATGGCAAAAAAAGAGATGATTTACAGGAGGTTATAGCATTCTTGAAAAAATCTGACTATAAAATACCTCTACAATTTATCAATTTTCGTGAGTAATACCATTTCAATATCTTTAAAATTACAAAAAAAAATTAAGATTCTAACAAATTTTTTTTAAAGATATCGAAATGGTATAATTTAAAAATTATTTAAAAAAAATAACAGAAATATTTTAAAAATTATTTTCAACCACCACCAATAAAATGAACAATTTCAATCTGACAATTGCTGGTTAACTTAATTTTGTCAAATTGATCGGGATTAATAATCTCTAGGTCTTTCTCAATTGCAATTTTGTTGATATCAAGCTGATATTTTTTTACCAAATCGGCAATAGTTATATCACTCTCAATATTTGTTCTTTCACCATTTAAAATTATTTCAATCATAATGCAATTGATTTTAGGTTGAGTTAGAAAATTTTAAAAATAATATGATAAAGTTTTTTTAAAATTACAAAAAAATTTAACAATATTTGCTTACCCAAATTTGATTTTAATAACTATGCTTTATCAACGCTATTTATTTATCTCTAACCTGATACTTTCCAGTGCAATTTGCTTAGTGTTGATTTTATTAATTTGGTTTACAAGAGCAAGTAGTTTTGTAATTTTTATCACCGAAAATGGTATTGAGTTAAGTAAATTTTTTCAACTATTTATTTTAATTTTACCTTGGTTATTAATGGTGATTATTCCAATCTCAATCTTTGCTGGAACCCTAATCAACACCAACCGCATGATCAATAACAATGAGATTTCCATTTTAAAAATTTCCGGTTTAACTAAATTCCAGATTTGCAAACCGTTTATTTTCCTAGCCATAATTAGTTCGATGTTATGTTATTTTTTATCATTTTTTTTAATGCCCTACGCCAATCGAGCTCTTCGTGAATCAAAATCAGCAATCAATGAAAATTACACTAATTTAGCTTTCAAATCGCAGACCTTTGAAACTTTTAAAAACCTTACATTATACAGCAAAAAACGTGATGAAAATAACAATCTTATCGAAGTTTTTCTGCACGATACTAGATCTAGTCAATACAATTTAACTATCACTGCTAAGCAAGGCAAAATAATTGTTGATGATAATTCAGCACTTTTGGAAATGACTCAAGGAACTATTCAAAAATATAATTATCTCTCCCAAAAAACTGAAATAATTGAATTCGATCATTATTTATTTAATCTTAATGAAAGTACTACTGCCAAAACTAATAACAATCTGAAACCAAATGAATATTTTTTCTTTGAATTATTTAATCTTGATCAAAATCTCAGCGAAAATGAAATAAAAAAACTAATTATTGAAAGACATGAACGCATTGTTGATCCTCTTCTCTCAATTGTCCTGACCTTTATTGCCGTAGCTTTCGTAATGCAAGGTGAATTTAGCAGACAACAAAATTCAAAAAATATTATTAAAGCAATTATAATTGGTTCGTCTTATTTTATTGTTAACGTAATGTGTTATGGTTTAATTAAATATGGTTTAATTTTTCTAACATTACCATATCTTAATTTTATTTTTTTTATTACAATCTCTTATCGAGTTTTGAATAACAACTACCGTTTAAAATATGCTCGTTAGATCAATTTACATCTACATCGCCAAAAAATTTATCAAACAATTCCTGCAAATAATCTGTGCTTTTGCTTTACTTATTTTTTTGATAAATTTTATTGAAATTTTTAATCGTAATTCATCAGCTTATTCTAGTTTTTATATTCAACTAAAATTATCAACTCTCATGGTTCCGCAATTTCTCAATGAAATTTCAACCTCAGTAGTTTTAATCTCGGCAATTATTTGTTACTTTAACCTTGCCACCAAAAACGAAATTACCATTGCCCGAATTAGCGGATTATCAATCTGGCATATTACTCAACCAATAGCAATATCGGCATTATTTTTAGGGATTTTTTGGATTTTAATTTTTCAACCACTAACAACCATAAGCCTTGAAATCGTTGAAAAAACTGAATCAAAAAATGCTAAAAAAAATTCACAAAATATCGATAATAATAATTCCAAAGGAATCTGGTTTCGCCAAGAAAATCTTGAATCCAAAGGTCAAGAAATTATTATTAATAGTCAAAATGCCGATAAAAATGAACTCAATTTTTACAATAACACCATTTGGTTTTTTGATGAAAATGCAGTTTTTT
>JBJTWJ010000123.1:0-7201 GCA_046081665.1 Alphaproteobacteria bacterium
TGTGTCAGTTCGAGTCTGACCAGAGGTACCATCTTTTATGATTTTTAAATTTATAATTTTTTAAATAGCTTTATATTCAATTATAACACATAATAATTTCTATAAAAACAATCAATCTTTCAATCCCTAGATCTTTCTATCTCTGATTTGAGAGTTTATTCGCCAATCAATTAAATATCTAAAACTTACCTTAAAATGGATCTATCATTGATTTTAAAAGCTATTTTTTTAGGGATCATTGAAGGTCTTACTGAGTTCATTCCAGTTTCCTCAACCGCTCACCTTTTGATATTCTCTCATTTAATTGAATTTGATTCGGTAAGAAATAATGTTTTTGAAATTGCCATCCAAATCGGAGCAATTCTGGCAATTTGCATGGTTTATCGCCAAAAAATTTGTGAAACAATTATTCATCCTAACTCACCAAAATCTCGCAAATTTATTATAAATTTATTTCTGGCATTTTTGCCTTCAGTTTTCCTAGGCGTTCTTTTGCATGATCCAATTAAAAATTATTTTTTTAACAATTTGTCAATTGCTCTAGCATTGATTATTGGCGGAATTATTATTATTATTATCGATTATCAAAAACGTCATTTTAAAATTACCGATGTTGATCACATCAATTATCGCCTAGCATTGATAATAGGCTTTTGCCAGTGTTTAGCAATGATCCCGGGAGTTTCCAGATCTGGAGCAACAATTCTTGGTGCATTACTTGTTGGAATTAATCGTAAATCTGCAACCGAATTCTCATTTTTTTTAGCCATTCCAACAATAAGTGCAGCTTGTCTTTATGATATTTTAAAAAATTTAGATAGCTTAACAATTACAGATTTTGAATTAATTTTAATTGGAGCAATTTCATCTTTTATTTCAGCAATTTTAGTTATAAAATGGTTTATAAAATTCGTTAGCAAAAATAGCTTTGTTGGCTTTGGCATATACCGAATAGTTCTAGGAGCTCTCTTGATAGTTTTTTTAATCTAAAATAATGACCAACCTTAATACTTCGCAACACATAACGGGTAATAATAAATTTGCAATTCGCTTTGGGCTTGGTGCTATCAAGGCAGTTGGTTTAAAAATGATGGAAGGAGCAGTTGATGAACGAAAAAATAATGGCAATTTTAGTGATGTTTTTGATTTCTGCAAACGACTTGACCCTAAGACAATCAACAAGAAATCAATTGAAGCTTTAGCAAAATCTGGATCTTTTGATGTTTTTAAAAATGAACGCAGTCAAATCGCTGAATCATTTGATATTCTAAGTGCTTATGCTTCACAAGTTAACGAGGCTAAAAATTCTAATCAAATGAGTTTGTTTGGCTCAATCAATGACAGCATCCCCAAACCCCAATTAAAAAAAGTTCAAGCGTGGAGTAAATTTGAAAAACTCCAAAAAGAGTTTGAAAGTTTTGGTTTTTTTCTCAACGAACATCCTCTCGATGATTCTCTTAGTGATCTGAAAAAACGTGGAGTAATTTTCTCAAACATGATTGAAGAAACTGAACTTCAGGATAATAGCATTGCTAAATTTGCTGGGGTTATTCTGGCTAGCAAACATCGTTCATCAGCACGCGGAAGATTTGCTTACATGACCATTTGCGATCCATTTGGAATTTATGAGGCAACTATTTTTGATGAAGCCTTAATCACCAACTCACGAGATCTGCTAAACGATGGCAGTAATGTAGTTATAGAATGTCTGATTAGAAAAGACGAAGGGGGAACAAGGGTTATGATAAAATCTGTTACCAATATCAATGATTTTATTAAACAAGTTAAAGCCAGCGATCAAGACTTTGCCGATATCAAAAAATTACCAAATCGCAAAAATAATTTTGATAAAAACTCTGCAACCAATAATTCTAAAGAATTTAAAAATAAAGAAAGCAATAATAATTTTTCTAATAATACTAAACAATATTCAACAAAAACTGTTAGTGATAAAATTACCAAAGAACCACAGAATTCCTCATCTTTAAAAACTGAAAAAAAAGTTATTGAACTTACATTAACAATAGCTGATAAATCAATCATCAATCCCTTAAAAATAATTCTCGAGCAAAAAATAGTAAATGATCAACAAGGCGATAATAAAGTTGCTACTAGCAATACTGATCAATCTAATAACAATTCTATTGAGCAAAACGATATGCCAACAAATAGCCAAATTAATACTCAAAATCATCGCACTAAAATTTTTATTATTGCTCGTCAATCCTCAAATAATGATGTTAAAATCGCCCTGCCCGATAAATATTTAATCAAAGAAATTGACATCATTCGCTTAAAAAATTTTAGCAAATTTTTAAGCGTTGAGGCTAAATTTGGACAATAACATTTTTTTATTTCAGTCTTTTTTTATATTAATCAACTGTGTGCTATTCTTCTTATACCATTTCAATCTTTAAAAAATTATAACAAAATATTATTTTTCTTGTCTTGCTAATCATAGTGATTGGATTTTTAGCCAAAAAGATGAGTTTAGAATTTTAATTTTTTTTATAACTTTTAAAGAATTGAATTGGTATTACTTCATGAGAATTAATTAGATTTTTTAATAGATTTTTATAATATTTATTTTTAAATATTATCAATCACTTGAAAATAAATTTTCTAATATTAATTACACATGAAAGACACAAATTCTAGTTCTAACTCAGATGAGAGTTCATCATCATATGAATCTGCAGGAATAATAGAAACTTATTCTAATGCCTCATCAGATCATAATTCTTCAGGATCAAATAGAGATAATCCATCTGCAACTCCCCCAAATTCGACTTCTTCTTCTCAGGATAATCAAGATCAATCGAAATCAACTGAATCTAATTCTTCAGTAACCAGTATGCTGGAAATGTTAAAAATACAGACACAAGACTCTGCAGAGTCAGGAGAATCTGTTTTTCTTCCAGCAAATCATCAAGGAATTCCCCAAGGAATTCTAATATCCGAAACCTCTCCTGAAGATAATATTGAAGCTTCAAAAACAAAAGAAATTTTTATAAATTGCTATCCTGAAGATGGTAAAGTTTTTCTGGAAATTAATTCTACTCAAAGACCAGCTGTCAGGGATTTGTCAGTAGGTGAAGGACAAGGAGACCATGTAACTTGTTATGCGAGTTTTATCATGGCAATTGTAAATTCAGCCGATCAATTAAGTATCCAAGATACCCCACAAATTTTAAGAAAAATTATATTAGCAATTTTACCAGATGCAAAGCTCGATGAAATTTCAGAAACAAAAACTCACGATAGAGATAAAAGAAAAATATTAACTGCCTCTTTAAGATACGCAAAAGAAAATCATGACAAAATTATTGAAAGATTAGCAAAAATTCCAGAAGATCACCCTCTAAGAATTTTAACTCTGGAAACCCTTAAAATATCTAATGAGCCTGATAAATTCAAATCAGATCTTAAAGATGGAGCATTATCAAAATATTGTAATGAAATTAGAAAATTAGCAAAATTTTTTTTAGTTAGCATTCAAGACTCTGATAAAATTGCTTTTGATTCTAAAGGAAGGCAAGACAAGAATAAATCAGAAGGTGCAGATATAAAAAAAGCAATCCAAGCCCTAAGTGCTATAAATTCATTGTATGTCTTAATAGCTAGATTAGATAATAAATCAATAAAAGATGATGAAAAAAAACAATTTGTAACAGCATTTACAAATAAATTAGATGAAAAATATGGTGACATAAAATTAGGATTTAATGAATTATTAAAAAAATCAATAGCTCAAACTTCCTTAGATCCCTCAGCATTAGTATCTCCTGAATCAACAGCTAATATCTTATCAAACCTAAATAAATTTATAGATGATCAATCGCCAGACAATTCAAGTGGTGTATCACAAACATTTGATTCTAAAAAAATTTCAAAATATCTACAAGCAATCGATGATAAATTAGTGCCATATGCCAATACAATATCTGATTTATTTTTCGAGTTATTTGATTTTAAAAGAACAGTTAAATTTGTTCGTAATAAAGAAGAAATAGTTGTAACCAGAGATTTAAAAGATTTATATCATTTATCCGCTAGACATCTGGTGATTATGTTCAGTGCTTTTAAAGAGATAACAAATTATCTACATAAAGAAACTCAAACATCAATTATTGAAAGTTTTTTAGGTTCTGTTATCAAAAAAGACGGTTGGCATGAATGTGAGGAATTAGGAGGAAACGAGAAAAAACAATTAGAAAATTTAAAAAATAAAGTATCTCAAATATTGAATACCGATGATGGCTATAGTTTAAAAACCAAAAGTGAAATTGATTCTATTTTACAAGGCTCTGAAATAAAAGAAGATGACAAAACTCCAAATACCAACCCTACCTCAAATCCAAAAAATAAATCTGCACGTTCATTAAAATCTATCCAAGGTAAATCAAGATAAGCTAAGTAAATCAAGGCAAGCTGATTAGCAAATCTTCATAATTTTTTATAAATTAGGTGTTTACATCAATTCCAATGTTAAATTTTAAACGCCTAAGTTTAGCATTTTTTTTAGTATAATGTTATAATACCAAATCCCATCTTTAAAAGTTTTAAAAAAAATTAAAATTCTAACTTCATATTTTTGGCTAAAAATCTTTAAAAAGCCTCAGCTGTATGGATATACAGCTTCATTTTTTAAAAATTTTTATCTCAAAAATCTTGTCGTTGCCTAAAGGCACGACTGGCAAAAATATTTTGTTATAATTTTATTTAAAGATGGGATTTGGTATAAAGCACTCCCATATTCATTGCCTTAACAACTAAAACTAAAATTAAATTAAATATTTAAAATTTATTGACTTAAAATTATTTAAAACTAATATTATAGTATTACTATTTTAAATTATTAACTTATAAATAATACAATGATATCATTTATTTCGGTTTCCAAAGCCCAAGAAAAAATCTCACAAAATGCCCGTATACAAAGGCTTGCAACTGGCTTAACTCAAAAAGGTTTAGCTGATCGTGCCAATGTAGCTTTGCCAACCTTACGCAAATTTGAACAAAAAGGGCTGATTTCTTTAGAATCTTTCCTCAAGCTTCAAATGGTTCTTGGTGGGCTTGAAAATATTATTAAATCTGTTGAGCTTAAAAATCCTCAATTTTCATCAATCGATGAAGTTTTAAAAGCCAATAAAATATCAATTCGAAAAAGAGGAAATCGCAAATGAAAATCTCTACAAAAGAAATAAAAGTTGGTTTAAATTTTGGCGATGGAGTTATGCCTGTTTCCATTTTAAATTCAAAAAATTAAACATATGAAAAAGATAGAGGCAATTGCTACGACAAGTGGTCTTATTGTTGATAGAAAAATTTATATACCAGTAAGTACTTTATTAAAACAATTAGAAGAATCATGTAATCAGTTAAAAGAAAAAAAATATTCTGGAACCCCTGTTCTAATTTCGCACGATCATTCTAAGATGATAGGTTGGAGTAATTTAAGCCATATTTTACTTAACGATATAGGTTATTTATACGTTGATATTTTGATATCAGAAGATCGAGATCGTCTCATCGGCTTAAGAAACAAGTCCATAAATGATCGAATAAAAGAAAATCCAAATACAAACAAAATTCTAGAAATTATTAAGATGCATAATATTGAGAAGAGTAATAATAGTTTAATTGAAAATGGAATGTTACCATGTTTTTATCATAAAATGATTTTAAAAACCCTCATGCCAGAATTACCCTTGGACAAATGGCAAATGATAGATTATTCTTATTTGGTTGATAATTTTGAAATTTCCAATGCAGGAACTTTCCGACATAAACAAAGTAACATAGTGATCTTTGCTGATAGAAATTTTAAAAAAAATTCACACTATATGAATTCAAGTAATTTTCACTTCTTTGAAAACTTGGACAAATTCTATCATAAAAATAGAGATAGATCAAAAGTTTTACTCAGAATAGATTTAGATGTTTTTTCATACGCTGAAAATTTAGGGCAATGTATTGAACTTGAGAAATGGTGGGGAATTCCATTTTCGGGTGATCTATCAAGATTACCAAGTGGTGTGACGTGTCATGGAATGGGTTTAGAAGAAAGTGGTAGAACTATTTATGATATTGATAGAACGGAGTTCTATTGGTATGGTGATGATATTGAAAATAAGAAGCAAATAAAAACCTTAGAAATAGAAGAGATTAAGGATAAAAGTGTATGGTTAGAACCTGATAATAAAGAGGAATATATATTTAAATATATTCATACTCAAGCAAACCAAACCGACAAAATTATAATTCACTTTGACGGTTCAGTTAGAATATATGATGAGGTAAGTTACAAGGAAAGATCTGGTAGAAATTTAAGTAATACAAATAAGGACGCGGGTTATAAAAAATTATTTAGAATCGATGGAATTATCGATATAGAAGATTGGAAGGAGCTAGTAAATAATTACTTTGTAAATAATCATTTGGTGATGGAATATTTTGAAAATACCGTCAGCAAATCAAGTAAAGAGTCAGAAAAAATATCATCATCAATCAATAGTAGTATTGAAAAAGAAATAAACATAAGAGTCAGTTGCAAAGAAAATGATTCGTCAGATATTTCTAGGGGTAGCTATATAACTTCAAAAGAAGATGTAATAGAATTTTATAACATATTTGATCGCACCGATTTTTCTTCTGAAAAAGATGTTCGTATAAAGCTAATTATAAGGAATCAACAATTCACAAGTGTATTTGAGTTTTTTGGTATTAAAGAAAAAGTTATTAGTCTGGTGAGTAATTGTAGAAACCATATTAATACCGAGTGTTGGCCAAGTGAATTTGTAGATAAAATTCATAATGAATTGCTAAATGTAATGAAGCAATGAACAATTAGAAATAATCATTACGGTCCAAAGTGTTATATGAAGTGGTTTGCTGATGATCAAAAATTTGACTTTAATAATTGAGTTGGTTGCTTAGGTCTCTTGAGATTTGGTTGCTTAGGGCTTGGGATTTGAACCAACGTCCACGAAAAGTCTAATCGTTCAATTTCATGAAGTCTTACGACTTCACTCATTTCACGAAAATTTTTTCGGCTACGCACTAAAAAAACGATTATCAATCGTTTTTTTGCGCTTGCCCTTCAGGAACCTGAAGGTCGATAGGCATCGATTTTTTTGGAAGTTCTGTTTTTTTTAAAAAGATTGGTTGCGGGGGCTGGATTTGAACCAACGACCTTCAG
>JBJTWJ010000124.1:0-1210 GCA_046081665.1 Alphaproteobacteria bacterium
GTCGCACCTTTAGGCTTTGATCACGTTTTTTGAGATAAAAATCTTTAAAAAATGAAGCTGTATGTTCATACAGCTGAGGTCTGTGAGCGTTGCCATAAGGCACGACTGTTTAAAATTTTTTGAAGATTTTTAGCCAAAAAGCATGTCGTTGCTTAAGCACGACTGTAAAAAAGATGAAGCTTAATTTATAAATACCTAAATGGTTCATTTATTAGTTGAAATGGTATTAGATCTTAACAGAAATTAATAATTAAAAATTTATTATAATTTTCTTATTTAATATTAATTTACATATTTAGTTTTTTTGAATTGATCATTAAGAAAATATTGAAAATTAATTTTAACTGTCTAAAAAATTTCCCATCTTTAAATAAAATTTTTTTAAAGTCGTACCTAGGGCAACGATCCTAGGGCAACGATCGCGATTTTTGCCAGTCGTGCTTCAAGCAACGACAAAATTTTTGAAATAAAAATCTTTAAAAAATTATGACTCATTCAGCTCCTCAAGATAAAATTAATTTAGATACTTCGCTTTCTTTTTTAAAGGATTTTAAATGGGTAAGGGTTGAAAAAGTTAATGATGATAAGATTCTTCGTTTAATGATGCCAATAACTGGAAGTTTTGAAGGGATTTCAATACACAATACATGTCAAACGAGTAAGAATTTAAAATTTTTTATGGGCACTTCTTATGATGTACCTAAATTAAAATCTGCTGAAGAGGAACTTAATTTATTTAAAGAAAAAGTCGGTAAAATAATTGAGAGTCTTAAAATTTTAGATGCTAATAATGCACAAATCAAAACCTTGGAAGGCTATCTTGGCGATGCAGATAGGTTATTGCATGATTTCAGTCAATTTAAATTGTCTAATCCAAATCTAACAAATTCAACTGAAATACCTGTAAAAATTCAGGAATTTATTTTTGCCGAAAAAAAACCAAATAGAACTGCAGTTGATGAACAAAGGCTTGGTGGAATTGGTCAGTCAAATTTTTATGCTGTTCATCTCCGCCCAAGAGCACCTGATCCGATATTGGGTATCAAAGATCCAGTTGCTGGCACAGATAATGCGAAAGAAGGTTATCTCAAGGCAGATTTTAGATTTAATAGAGATCAAGCTAGTGGCTCAACAAGCGATGTTAATTACTGGCAAATACAACTTGATGGATTCGTTAAAAAACTAATGCAGGAATTTATTGGGGATGGTG
>JBJTWJ010000125.1:0-8753 GCA_046081665.1 Alphaproteobacteria bacterium
CTTCCTCCAACTATCCAAAAAATATTGTTGAAGGCTTTGAGAGCATGTTCACTTGATTCAGCATTGGTAGCTTTGCTGTCATTTATAAAATTAATATCATCGATCTGACGAATAATTTCAAGTCGATGTTTTAAGCCTTTAAATAACTTTATTTTTTTAATAATATTTTGTGTAACTTCTAAGTAATTATCTTTAAAATAGTTGATTTTTAATAGATAGCAATAGACGCTAGCAAATGCAAAAGCAATGTTTTGAGCATTGTGTTCGCCGAATAAATATGGTGATGAAAATGGCAAGGTTATGCCAATATTATCAATATTATTGATGAGTTGATTGTTGATAATTGCTACACCATTTTCGGGGATAGAACTTGATGAAATAGCGATGATTTTAGGTTTTGGTAAGTCGTGCTCAATTTGCTGATTGTATATTTTTTTAGTAACAGAATTATCTAAGTTAATAATCGAATAATCGTTATTATTCTGATTTAAAAAAACTTTTTGTTTAGTATTGATGTAGTTGAGCATGTTGCCATGACGATCTAAATGATCCGAAGTAATATTGGTGAGATTTGCAATATCAAATTTAAGGTTAGTAACTAAATCAAGTTGATATGATGAAATTTCAAAAACATAACAATAATTTTCTTGTTGAGTTAGTTCAAAGCAAGGGATACCTATATTGCCAGCAACCTCACAATTAATATTCATTTCTTTTAAAATAAAGCCAATTAAAGCAGTTGTTGTTGATTTGCCATTTGTTCCAGTGATGCCAATGAAGTGATTATTTGTTTTGTTGAGTTGATAAAATAATTCTAAATCGCACATTAGTTGAGCTTGATATTTCTTACAGATTTCTAAAATTTTATGAGGTTTAGGAAAGTAAAGAGGAATTCCTGGCGAGAAAATTATTTTCGAATTTTGATCATATAAAATTGAGTCTGGTGTTTGAAATCTGACATTTGCATATTTTTTAAGGATCTCAGATGACTTGTCCATAGTGTATGCTTGGGGATTATCGTCTGTTCCAATAACTGGGTTATTTGGAAATTTCTCTGCTAAAAATTTAAGAGTCGAAACACCAGATATGCCCAAACCATATACAATAAAATTGTCCATAAAAAAATAATTTGTGATTTAAAAACTTATAAATTTTTTAATATTTTTTTAATAAACTCAAGAATGATTTTGGGTTTATTTAAAAAAAAATTCAAATTAATTTTTTAGAATAATTTAAATTTTTTTTAAACTAGCAATGGCATGGGAATAATCGGTGTTTGCAAAAATATATGATCCAGAAACTAATACATTTGCCCCAGCTTTAATGACATTTTGATAGGTATTAAGATTAATTCCACCATCAACTTCTAAATCAATGTTACGTTGGCTATTAATAATTTTATTTCTGATATTATAAATTTTTTGTAATTGTGAATTTAAGAATTGTTGTCCACCAAATCCCGGATTAACAGTCATAACAAGAATTAAATCAACTTTATCGAGAATATAATCAAGAACATCTTCACTAGTTGATGGAACAATTGATACTCCAGCTTTTTTATTAAATGATTTAATTAAGCTTAAGGTTCGATCAAGATGAATTGATGCTTCAGCGTGAACGGTAATGATATCAGCTCCAGCATCTGCAAAATTTTTGATATGTTGATCTGGATTTTTAATCATCAAATGAACATCGAACGGAAGGTTAGAATACGGCCTGATTGATTTAATGACATCACTGCCAAAAGTAATATTGGGAACAAAGCTTCCATCCATAACATCAAGATGAATATAATCAGCATTGGCTTTGGTAATGTTGACTACTTCTTCGCCAAGTTTGGCAAAGTTTGCTGATAAAAGTGATGGAGCTATTTTTATCATTTTAAATTAAATTTAAATTTATTTTTTACATGAAATTGCCGTAATATCATAAATTGGATGTTCCATTCCTGATATTGAAGGGCTTGAAGCGAATAACCAGCCATAAAAAATTCGTGTATTTTCGATGACTTGACTGACACTATCAATAATTTTATTTTCAAAAACTTCAATTAAAACTTTAGTTTCAGGTTTTTGTTCCAAGGGTGCTTGCCAACATTTACGAGCTTTTAAAGTTATGGTTCCAAGATTTATTTTTTGATTAATTTTTAATTCGACAATTGATGATTTAGCGGTGGTTTTGTTAAGTATTTGGACAATAGCTGTTGAAGAAAATTTAATGTTATCAGATTTGTCATCAAGATAAACTACACCAGCTGGCTCTGTATATGCTTGCTCATTTTTTTTAGATTCATCTAGTGACTGACCATATGAAATTGATGAAAACAGCAATAAAAAAAGGGTTATGAATTTTATGGCAATGTTAAATAAAAAAATGTTAAATCTAATCATATTTAATCTTCTTTATTTTTTGAGCTAAACATAAATTTAGCAAGCAATTCTTCAAAGTTAACTGAAGATTGAGTAAAAGTAATTTCATCGCCTTCATTAAGCAAATCATCTTGCGAACCTGGGCTTATTTCTAGATATTTTGAACCTAGCAATCCATCTGAAACAATTTTAGCAGATGAGTCAATTGGCAATTTTATTTTATTATCAATGGAGAATTTTAAAACTGCTCTAAATTTTTTTTCATCAATTTCTTGGTCAGTAATTGTGCCAATTTTAATCCCTGACATTTTAACATCACTTCCCTGTGAAATGCCATTGGCATTATCAAATTTTGCAAAAAGTTGATATCCAGATGAGCTCTTTATTTTACTGCTGTTTAAAGAGCCGTAAAAAAATATTATCGCACATAACAAAACGAATGTTCCGATAGTAAAATCAAAATAATTGTTATTTTTGCTGTTCATAAAAAATATTGGGATTGGTTAATGGGGTTGCCATGATTCATATGAAGAGTTAGTTTTTTTGGTGGTTGTTTTATTAGGATTATAGGCCGATTTGGTTCCGGTTAAATTTGGTAAATGAGTTTTTTGCCATGAGAATTTGTTGTGAACAGATTCTGAATTAGGAATTTCATCGCTAGTATAATGAAGCCATCTGTGCCAATGCATTGGAACTTTTGAAGGTTCACAAATACCTTTATAAACGACAAATCTTTTATTGTTGCGAGTGAAATATTGATTGGCAAATTCATCTTCACCAACTTTTTTGGCTCCCCAAGTAAATTTTTTAAACATAAAATTTTTTAAAAGTAAATTTATAAGTTTGGTTATGTATAAAAATTTAATTAACTAAAATTGTAAAACAACCAAAAATTTTTTTATTTCTTATTTGAAATTCTTTTTTTGATTTATTAAATTAATGTTTTAAGATTGTTTAAAAATATATCTTAAAACACAATTATTTTAGTGAATTGAGAGATTAAAGTTAGCTTTAAGCAAAATATAAGTAATGTCTAAAATCAATGTTTAAAAGCCTTAAAAATCTTTATAATCTAACTAAAATATTTAGTTGCCTAAACTTTTCTTACCAAATCTTAGTGAAAAATTTTTTAAATGCAAATACAAGCTTAAAACACTTTATTTTAAATCCGCAAAGCCTTTGTAATATAGGGTTTCTTAATTGCTCAAAAAATTCAAATTTTGTAGATTTAACTAGGAGATTTTTTTTAAATTTCTTAGTTTCATTGCTATTAGTTTTTTTATCAACCTCATTAGCTATTGCTAAAAATATTGAAATGTCTCAAAAGCTATGGCAACCCATGACTAGTTTGGAAGTTGAAATATTAAAAAAGGTTAGCATTGCTCTTCAAAAAAAGAATTATGAAGAAGCTTTAAGTTATGCTAAAGAAATGAAATCTCGTTATAAACAATCTGACGATGACAAAAAAATTAATCTCAGTGAAGCCTTAATTGATATAGTTTTGTGGAATAAGTTTAGTGAAAAAATTGATTCAAAATCTTCAGTAAAATCAATTGCTTTTAGTGATATTTCAACATTTGTTATCGATAACCCGTTTTATCCAAATGTTAGTGAGTTAAGAAAAAATGTTGAGCATGTTGCCGTTGAAAACAATACTCCTTTTGAAGTTTCGCAATTTTATTTTTCTAACAATCCTGCTAGTGAAATTGAATCAAAAGTTTATTTGGTTGATTCAAAGATAGAAGCATTGTCTCGCGATAGGCTTGATGAAAAAACTAAAGATAGCGAAAGAAAAAATATCCAATCGCAAATTGCTAAAATCTGGGTTAAGGAAAATTTCTCTAGTGAAGAGGAAAAAAAATTTCTTGAAAAATATGGCAACAACTTAACTGAAGTTGATCATATTAACAGGATCGAAAGATTGCTTTTTGATGTAAAAGATGACGATGCTTTGAGAATAATTTCATTAGTTAATGTTGATTACCAAACATTGTTTCGAGCAATTATGGAAATTCCAGATGCTCCAAAAAATATTGATAAGGTTATCAGCAGAATACCACGCAAACTTCGTTCAAATGAGGTTTTAATTCATCGTGAAATTATCTGGCTAAAGGCAAAAGATCAAATTTTAGATTTAATTGAGCTATTGATTGATCTTCCTGAAAAAACTAAATATCCTGAAAAATGGTGGAGCTTAAGAAGACTATATGGTCGAGAAATGATCAAACAAAAAAAATATGAAAATGCCTATAAAATTTTTGTTAACCATAATCTTCCAGCAACTTCAAATGATTTTTGGGAAGCTCAGTGGACTGCTGGATGGATTGCCCTTAGATTTAATGATGAACCTGATTTAGCTTTAAAACATTTTGAATATTTAAATAAAAATGTTTTTCAACCAGTTACTCTTGCTAGATCTGCTTATTGGATCGCTATGTGTTACGAAGCTTTAAAACAAAAAAACAAAGCTATTGAATGGTACAAAACTGCTACCAAATTTCCAACATTTTTCTATGGGCAATTGGCAATCCATAAACATCGAACCTTAGATCCAGTTGGTGCACAAGAAGATATAATTCTTCCTAAAAATCCTGATATTACAGGTCGAGATATGATTAAAATTTCTGAATCTCGAGCAGCTCAGGTAGCTTATCTTTTAGCAATAACTGGCAACAAAGAAGATGCTACTAAAATATTTGAATGGCTTGTTAATAATTCGCCTACCGAAGGGCAAATTGCAGTGATTATGAAAATTGTTAACGAGATTGGTGATCGACAAATTGATGCTAAAATTTCTAAAGTTGCATCGCGTAAAAATGTTTTTTTTATTAAAGATAAATTTCAGATTATTAAAGAAGTTGCCAGTGATGAACATGCGCCTTTAGTGCATGCGATCATTAAACAAGAAAGCGGATTTGTTCCTTCTGCGGTAAGTAAGGTTGGAGCAATTGGTTTTATGCAATTAATGCCTGCTACTGCCAAATTAGTTGCCAAGGAAGCAGGTCTTGCTTATGATCGAAAAAAACTCGCTACAGATATTTCATACAATATTAAACTTGGTTCACATTACATTAAAAAATTAATTGATCGTTTTGAAGGTTCAGAAATGCTTGCAATTGCTTCCTATAATGCTGGTCCAAATGCTACTCAAAGATGGATCAATGAATTTTATGATCCACGTCAGCAAAAAGATCTTGATAAAGTAGTTGATTGGATAGAGCTTATAACTTATTCTGAAACTAGAAATTATGTTCAAAGAATTATGGAAAATTTAATTGTCTATAAATACTTAATGTCTCGTAAGAATTACGATGACCTTAAATAAATTCAGGAGTTGTTAATTATAACTAATATAAACTAATTATGTTTGATAAATTTAATGAAGAGTGTGGAATTTTTGGGATTTATAATTCAAAAGATGCCTCAATTAATACAACTCTTGGTTTGCATGCTCTTCAGCATCGAGGTCAAGAAACTGCTGGAATTGTGGTTATGGATTCTGAATCAAAAACTCATAATTTTCATTTTGCAGATGGTTTAGTTGCTGATAATTTTACATCTCCCAAGGTTGTTAAAAAATTAAATGGCGATATTGCGATTGGACATGTTCGTTATTCAACTGCTGGAAAAAAAACTTCACGAAATTATCAGCCAATAATTGCTGAACTAGAGCAGGGAATTATCGCTCTTGCTCACAATGGCAATCTAACTAATGCTAAAAAATTACGAACTCAGTTGATCAAAAGAGGTGCGATATTTCAATCAACTATGGACAGTGAAGTTATAGTCCATTTAATTGCCTTGAGTAGCAAAAATAATTTAGTTGATAAAATAATTGATGCCGTTAGTCAAATTGAAGGAGCGTTTTCATTATTAGTAATTCACCAACTGGGTATTATTGCTCTAAGAGATAGCAATGGGGTTAGACCGCTATCAATTGCAACTCTTGGCGAATCAATTGTTGTTGCATCTGAAAGTTGTGCATTTGATATTATTGGTGCTAAATTTTTGCGCGATATAAAAGCTGGTGAAATGGTGGTGGTTACAAATAATAAAATTGAATCTTTAATGCCATTTGCTAATAAACCATCTAAATTTTGTATTTTTGAATTTGTTTATTTTGCCCGTCCAGATAGTGATTTGGAAGGAAAAAATGTTTATCAAATGCGTAAAAATATTGGCATTGAATTAGCTAAGGAAGTTAATTGTCAGGCAGATATTGTTGTTGCCGTTCCTGATTCAGGTGTGCCATCGGCAATTGGTTTTGCAATGCAGTCAAAAATTCCTTTTGAGCAAGGAATTATAAGAAATCATTATGTTGGCAGAACTTTCATTGAACCAACTGACAAAATCCGTCATTTTGGAGTTAAGTTAAAACATAACGCTAATAACGCAGTAATCAAAGGTAAGAAAGTTGTTTTGATTGATGACAGCATCGTGCGAGGCACTACTTCAAAAAAAATTGTGCAGTTAATTCGTGACGCAGGAGCTAAAGAAATTATCATGCTTATCGCTTCTCCCCCAACAATTTCGCCTTGCTTTTATGGAGTTGATACTCCTGATAAAAAAGATTTAATTGCTTCGCATATGTCAACTCAAGAAATTTGTCAGATGATTGGTGCAGATCGTTTATCATATTTATCAATTGATGGTTTATATCGAGCAATTAATCAAACTAAACGTGACAATTTAAATCCGCAATTTTGTGATGCGTGCTTTACTGATCAATATCCTATCAAACTTACAGATTTAACAAATTAATTTATAAATTTATGAATGAAGATTTATTTAAAAATAATAATCAAAATCCCGAAGATTCTAGCAATTCAATGAACAGTAATGATGAAAAAAATCATAAATTAAATGAAAAAAATAACGATAAAAATCTAGTTAAAAAAATTGCTAAGATGACTTTTGAGGAAGCTTTATCTCGTTTAGATAAAATCGTTGAAATTCTTTCCTCGCAAAAAAATAATCTTGAAGACATGATTCAGCTTTACGAAGAAGCAAAAATTCTCAAAGATCATTGCGATAAAAGATTGGGTGAGGCAAAAATGAAAATTGAGAATATTAATAAAAATCAAGAATAAATGATTAATAAAAAAAATGACTACAAACAACTACAAACAAATTCCTAATTTTTTAACCGGACTTCGCTTAGCAATAATCCCTTTACTAATTTTTGCATTTTATATCCCGGGAATGCTTTCAAACATTATCACCGCATTGCTTTTTGGGATTGCTGCAATTACTGATTATTTTGATGGATATTTTGCTCGCTCAATGAAAGCTCAATCAAATTTTGGTAAATGTCTTGATCCAATAGCGGACAAATTATTAGTTATTGTTGCAATTGTTATGCTTATAAAATATAATCCAAATAATACGTGGATATTATATCCCGGATTAATTATAATTTGTCGTGAAGTTTTGGTTTCTGGACTACGTGAATATTTAGCAGAAATTAATGTTAGTGTGCCAGTTAGCAAATTAGCTAAATATAAAACTGCTGTGCAAATGTTTGCAATTGGAGGTCTTTTGCTCGGTGAAGATGGTTCATCTTATGCCTTATTCAATTGGCTGGGAGGTTTTATTGAAGTTGATATAAAATTTTTAATAATCAGTGCAATTTCAACAATTGCTAAGATTTTATTTTGTTTATCAGCATTTTTAACAATTATTACTGGATATGCATATTTTAAAATAGGTTTTAAGAATATGTAATTAAAATTTACTAACTATGAAAAAACTAAAAGCATTCTCATTAATTGAATTATCGATAGTTATTTTAATTATTGGAATTCTTGTTGCAGGCGTTACTCAAAGTTCAAGACTAGTTCGTCAATTTCGACTACAAACAGCTAGAAATATTACTATCAATGCACCAATGAGTTCAATTCCAAATTTAGCGTTATGGCTAGAACCCACTCAGGAAGGAAGTTTTTTGGAAAGTGAAGCTTCAGATGGTGTTGCAGTAACCAAATGGAATGATATTAATCGAACCGCAATTGAAAAAGCTACAATTTCTGTTCTTGGAACTGCACCTGTGTATCGTCAGAGTGCTATTAATGGTTTACCAGCAATTCAATTTTCTGGAAATGGCTGTTATACAATCAATCATGTTGGAATTACTAACAATGGTTTAAAAACCTTTTTTGCAGTATTTTTAGAAACTGCAAAAAATGGTGCTTCAGGAACCTATCTTTACGACAATCTGGTCGTACCTCCACAATTTGCTTTTATATTGCCAATGAATCAAACCGGACAAATATTTGCAGGAGCAAGTGTAGTAGGAGGATCAATACAATTAAACAAGCCAAATTTAGTTACAATTGTTCACAATTCTGCTAATTCATTTTTTCGAGTTAACGGGGTTCAAACCCC
>JBJTWJ010000126.1:0-4524 GCA_046081665.1 Alphaproteobacteria bacterium
CAGGGCTTGGCTTGGTTTGAGAATAATGTAGGGGTGCAAGCCTTGAGGGGGAGCTAGAGCCTGAATGCTTCTCGAGATCGTGGATAATGTGTAGGGTGCATGACCTTAAAGCGTAGATAGCTAGAGTATTATGAATCAACGAGGTTGTATATGATGTGAAGAGGTGTAAGTCTCAAGATCTGTTTGCAGTTTTAAATTAAAATCGTAAACTTTGATTTTTAAAGATTAACCACAAAAAACATTAACCACAAAAGTCTTTAACAATATTTAAATCAAAACCATCTTTAATTTTAAATAACCTAATCTAACCATAATTAACAACAAATGCTGTGGATTTTTTTTACAATATCAGCAACAATTTTACAAACTTTTCGCAATATCGAGCAGAAAAATTTAGGTAAAAAGTTAGATGCTTTTAGCGCTTCTTGGTCGAGATTTATATTGCCCTTACCTTTAGCAATAATTTGCTTAATTTTAACTGCCAAAAATATTAATTTTAAATTTTTACAATGCGTTTTAATTTGCTCGGTTTTTCAGATTTTGGGCAATGTGATGATGATTAAAACTTTGCAATCAAAAAATTTTAGCATTGGCATTGCCTTTATGAAAACTGAAGCCTTGCAGGCGATAATTGTTGGGGCAATAATTTTTAGTCAAAGCGTTTCTAATATTTCGTTAATCGCCATAATCATTGCCAGTGTTGGCGTAGTCTTAATTTCAAACTTAAAAATTAGCAATTCTTCAACATTGCTAAACTCGCTGAAGAGCTCGTCAACCTTGTTTGGCTTGTTTGGCGGATTTTGTTTTTCAATAACGGGTTTTAACATCAAAATTGCCACAAATAATCTTGACGCTCTTGGCTATGGTAAAATCAATGCCGGAATCATCACTTTAATGTGGATAATTTTTTTGCAAAATATTTTATTTATCGCCATAAAATTTTATCAAAAAAAATTAGTTAATGATTTTAAAAAAATTGTTCATGTTGAAAATAAAAAAAGTTTTTTGAAGGCGAGTTTCTTTAGCTTCTTTGGCTCAATTGCATGGTTTTGTGCTTATAGCTATGGCGAAGTGATTTTAGTAAAAACTTTGGGGCAAATTGAATTAGTCTTTGCACTTTTAGTTTCGCATTTTATGTTTAAAGAACGCCATAATTTTAAAGAAATAATTGGCGTTTTTTTAATTTTACTGGGAATTTTAGTGGTCATTAACTATAATTAAATTCTCACAACTTAAGTTAAGTTTAGTTAAATATTATTTATGAGTAATTTACAAAAAAATTTTTTTGGAACAGACGGCATTCGTGGCACCGCCAACAAGTTTCCGATGACTGCAGAAATTGCCCTCAAGGTTGGAATGGCTGTGGGTGCAAGATTTGGCAGTAATTTTACCAAAAATTTTCATCGCCACCGCGTGGTGATTGGCAAAGATACGCGTTTGTCAGGTTATATGATTGAACCGGCTCTAACTGCTGGTTTTGTGGCGATGGGTATTGATGTGTTTTTGGTGGGTCCTGTGCCAACTCCAGCAATTTCAATGTTAACACGCTCCTTGCGTGGCGATATTGGGATTATGATTTCGGCTTCCCACAATCCATATCACGATAACGGCATTAAAATTTTTGATGCTAATGGCGAAAAATTAGATGATCAAATTGAACTTGAGATTGAAGCGTTAATCCATGAAAATTTAGAAAAATATCTCGCTAAGCCCAGTGATCTAGGAAGAGTTAAACGCCTTGAAGATGCTCGAGGCCGATATATCGAATTTGTTAAAAATTCTTTTGCCCGTGATAAAAATTTAAGTGATTTAAAAATTGTTGTTGATTGTGCAAATGGCGCGTCTTACGCCATGGCCCCAACAATTTTTCGCGAATTAGGAGCGCAAGTTTTTGAAATTGGTGTTGAGCCCAATGGCTTTAACATCAATTTGGAATGCGGGTCAACTCATCCTTTGCAACTGCAAAATAAAGTTGTTGAATTAAATGCCGATATTGGCATTGCCCTTGATGGCGATGCCGATCGCTTGTTAATCGTCGACGAACTTGGGCAAATAATTGATGGCGATATTTTAATTGCCTTGATCGCTGAAAAACTTCACAATGAAGGCAAGCTCAAACGCGATACGGTGGTGATTACGCAGATGTCAAATTTAGCTCTTGAAGAATATCTCAGCTATATTGGCGTGTCAACGATTCGCACCCGAATTGGTGATCGCTATGTTTTAGAAGCGATGAAAAAAAATAAATGCAATTTTGGTGGTGAACAATCTGGGCATTTAGTTTTAAGCGATTATTCAACAACTGGTGATGGCTTGGTTGCAAGTTTACAAATCCTTAGCATTATTGCTGATAAAAGTCATAAAACCAGTGAATTAGCAAAAATTTTTCAACTTAATCCCCAGATTCTGAAAAATGTTAGATTCGATAAAAAATCTAACAACAAAGATAATTTGCAAAATAATCCCTTGGAAAATTTATCGATAAAAAAATTTATTGAAAAAAAAGAGCAAGAACTTGGTAGTAAAGGACGGATCTTGGTTAGAAAATCTGGCACTGAAAATTTAATTCGGGTGATGGTTGAAGGTAAAGATCAAAATCAAATTGAAAAAATTGCCGATGAAATTTGTCAAAATATCAATAATTTTTTTAGCTAAAATTTTTTAAAATGACAAAAAACCTGAATGATTTTACTGACTATCAGCACCAAAAAATTGCCGAATTAAAAAAATTACTCGATCCGATTTATCAAGAAGAGATAGAATTTATCTGGGTTGGTGGCAATTCACGACGCAAGATTACCTTGCAAGTTGATCCAAAAAATAATCTAGGATTTTTTCAAGAAAAAACTCATAATTTAATTGAAATTAATGATTACTCAACAATAACCGTTAATATTCAACAACTTTTACCAAAACTTAAAGAATTTGTTAAAAGTCAAGAACAAAACTTATTTTCACAAATCCTCATCACTGAATTTGATAATGGAATAGATCTAATTTTTAAAAGTAAAAGAGACTTAAATTTTAAACAAACTCAACAACTCTTAAACTTTGCCAAAACCAATGATTGCAATGCAACAAATCAAATTGAAAATCAGCAAATTGAACCAATTTTTATTGCTAAAAATAATCAAATTAACATCGACAATCTTAGTTTAACAATCACCAGCAATGCTTTTTTGCAAGCTACTAAAACTGGTCTTGAAAATATTATTAATTTTATCAAAAACAATCTTGAAGCAAATAAAATAATTGCTGATTTATATTCAGGTTGCGGATTTTATGCCTTTAGTCTAGCTAGTCTTGCAAAAAAAATTGAAGCTTTTGAAGGTGATGAATCAATGGTTAAAAGCATCAACGATAACTGCAAAAATTTGCAATTAGCCGATAAAATTAATGGCTTTGCTCGCGATTTATTTTTCAATCCTTTAACTTCTAAAGAATTAAAAAAATATCACAGCGTAATTATTAACCCTCCTCGCAATGGAGCAAATCAGCAAATCAAACAAATTGCCAATTGCCAGACTATTGAAAAACTAATTTATGTTTCTTGTAATCCTCAAACATTTTTCAGTGATGCTAAAATTGTTATTGAAAGATATTTTAAATTAACAAAAATAATTGCAATTGATCAATTCTTCCTAACTAAACATTTGGAAATTGTTGCTGTTTTTGAAAAAATTTAAAATATGACTTTTAACTACTTACAAGCCATTGAAAACCTTGAAAATGCTTACGGCAAAACCCCTTTGGTTGAGGTTGAATTTTCCTATCTTTCACAAATTTTTAAAATATACGGCAAATATGAAGCCTTTAATTTCAGTGGCTCAATCAAGGATCGTATGGCATTGCATATTCTCAAACAAGCTTATCTACAAGGGCAAATCAAGGAAAATTATACAATTGTTGAAGCAACTAGTGGCAATACCGGAATTGCCTTTTCAGCGCTTGGCAGAGCTTTAAATCATCAGGTTATAATTTTTATGCCTGATTGGTTAAGCGTGGAGCGCTACAAAAAAATGGAATTATTAGGTGCCAAAGTTGTTCGCGTAAGTGCGAGTGAAGGAGGTTTTTTAGGGGCAATTGCCATGGCCAAAAAATATGCTAAGGAAAATAGCAATGTTTTTTATCCCGATCAATTCACCAATGCCCTTAATGCTCAAGCCCATAAAAATACAACTGCCAAGGAAATTTTTTTACAACTTGAAAAAATCAACTTGACTCCTGATCACTTTGTAGCAGGGGTTGGAACTGGTGGAACAGTGATGGGTTTTTATCAATATTGCCAGGAAATTAATTCGCCTTGTAAATGCTATCCGTTGGAACCTGCCAACTCCCCTACTCTTACCACGGGTGGGAAAAAAATTGGCAAACATCGTATTCAAGGCATTAGCGATGAATTTATTCCTGAAATTGTTAAGCTTGAGCAACTTCAAGAAATTGTTAGTATTGATGATGGCGATGCCATTATTATGGCCCAAAAACTCAACAATCGCGGTTTATCTGTGGGTATTTCTAGTGGGG
>JBJTWJ010000127.1:0-4603 GCA_046081665.1 Alphaproteobacteria bacterium
TAAAAATTTAATAATCTCTTCAAAAGAAATTCCTACATAGCTAGCAATTTTAGGAACCAAAGAAGTTGGAGTAAAACCGGGATGAGTGTTAACTTCAAGCAAATAAAACTGATGATCTCCACCGTCTTTATTATTGAAAATAAAATCTACTCTGCTAATTCCTTTGCATTTAGTAGCTTGATGAGCTTTTTGAGCCAATTGCATAACTTCAGCATATTTTTCAACTGAAATTTCAGCAGGCATAATATAATCAGTCATTCCTGGGGTATATTTACATTTATAATCATAAAATAATCCCTTTGGCCTAACCTCAATTGCCCCTAAAGCTTTTCCATCCATAACTGCAACTTGGATTTCTTTACCAGCGATATAATTTTCGATGATCATTTCATCGCCAAATTGCCAATCATATTTTTGAAAATCAAATCTTGAATTTGGTAAAGCAATTTCAACTCCAACGCTTGATCCTTCGTTTACAGGCTTAATGACAAAAGGTTTACCTATCTCAAAAATTTTTTCTAAATTTTTTTGATTTTCACCCTTTCTTAGAATTGAGTATTTTGGTGATTTAACACCTGCACTTGAACAAATTTTTCGGGTTAAAATTTTATCCATACACAATGCCGATGCTAAAACTCCCGAATGAGTATAGGGAATTTGTAAAACATCGAGAAAACCTTGTATTCTTCCATCCTCGCCGTATTGACCATGCAATGCATTAAAGACAATATCTGGTTTAGCTTCTTGCAAATCTTGGTAAATTCCACGGGATAAATCGATTTTAATTGCCTCATAAGTCATGTTGTTTAAAGCATTGAATACAGCTTCCCCAGAAGCAAGGGAAACCTCTCTTTCAGAGTTCCATCCTCCCATTAAAACGGCAATTTTTTTTGATTTTTTTATTTGCATTTTTATTTTGATTAACCCTTAAAAAAAGACCAAAAACAAATTAATGTCGACCTTAATAAATTTTTTTAAATTAATAATTGAAAATAATTTATTTCAAAAACTTTACTTAAAAAATCACCAACAAAGTTATTTTTTAGAAAAAAATATAAAAAAAATTAATTTTAACTAATTTTTTAGAAAAAAAAATTTAAAATGCAAAACATTATTTAGTATCAATAACATTATTTTTAAACAATATATGTTAAGAATTAACTAATTATCTTTTTTGTTTTTATTGTCATCATTAACATCAACCTCTTGATTTTCAGTCTTTTTCGATACTTTATTAAACAAACTTTTACCTTGCGAATTTGTTTGCAATTCTTCATTTACTGGTAAAGAATTATCGCTAATAATAGTTTGATCATTTTTATGACTATCACTTTGACTTTGATCAGGATTTTGCGTTACTAAATCATTACCCAATTGAGCTTGCCATTGCAAATTTTGAGATTGCAAATTTTGCGGTTGTTGATCCAAAGATTTAGTTTTAGATGTTTGTTCGTTAGACAAGGCTTGCTGATTTGAATCAGCTTCAGAGCTCTCATTTAACAATTGATCATTATCCTTTGATGCCGAAGAATCTTCGATCAACTGAGTTGATTTTAAATCCGCATCATCAGTATTTTCTGAAATCTCAGAAGCTTTTTTAGAATCTTCCTGCAATGATTTACCCAACTCAACTTCTTTAATTACATAATCACAAAGCTCAACAAAAGCAACATTATTTTTCTCCGCAATATCAGCTAATTTTTTAAAAGACTCCATAACATGTTCAGGGATTGAAAAACCTCGCGATGATAAAGATTTGCTTTGAAATGCCAAGGGATGACTTCCACGCATCGGATGACCAAGATATAAAGTAACAGGCGATGTTCCACCTGACATGTTAAGACAATTAGTGGTAAATTGTTTGATCTCTACCTTGTCTGGCCTTTCAAAATTTTCTGCCATAATTTTGGAATTTGAAATTATAATTTGTTTTTTAACCCTAAATTTTTATCTGAATTTCAAGGAAATTAATATTTTTATATAACTAGTTTTTTAATTTACTTTAAAAAAGATGCAAGAAAATTTGGGTTAATATAATTTTTTTTGTCATAAGCTAGAGTATTTAAAATCTGGCAATCTTCAATATTTAAATCAATTTCTCGCATTTCACCACCAAGCATTTCGACTAGAGCTTGACCGGCTGCGGTGTCCCACTCCATTGAAGTTTTTAAATGCAAATATAAATCGGCTTGGTTAGTTAATAAAATTATAAATTTCACTGCTGAAGAATACTTTTCAACTTTAAAATTATGGTAATCGCCATAATTTTTTTTCATGAAATCATCAATTTTTTTATCCGCTATACCATGGCTAGCAATAATTCTAGCTTGCGAAGGTCTGGACAAAGGATGATTAATAACTTGTTCAATATTTAAATCATTTTGATATAACCAAACTTGTTTTTTTTCATCACTAAAAACCATTCTTCCTCCTTGAAATAATGGAGCATAAATCATCCCAAACACTGGATGATTATTTTTAATTAAGGCAATATTGATTGAAAATTCATTTTTAGAATTAATAAAACTTGCCGTTCCATCAATTGGATCAACTAGAAAAAAACAATTATTTAAATTTTTATTCACAGCATCATTAGCAGTGTTATTCGAGGTGTTAATTTTACCCTGACCTTTAAAACCCTCTTCACAAATAACTGGAATATTTGGCAAAATTTTTTTTAATCCCAAGGCAATAAATTGACTAATTTCCAAATCAATTGAGGTAACTTTAGAATTGTCTGGTTTATTTTTGACAACAAAATTTTTTTCATAAAAACCAGTTATTGCAATCTCAGAAGCTTCAATAACAAGATCAAAAATCTGTTTAATTTGCTGATTATTTAAAACATTATTATTGGCAATATTACTGGTCATTGCATGAAATTTGTTAATGATTATTTTTTAAAAGAATTATTGGTTATTTTTTTTAACTAACAATAATTTTTTTTCAAAAAACACTAAAAACCAATAAGTCCCAAAAGCAATTAAAGACAAAGGCAGAAAAATAATGAACAGACCAAAATCTAAACGTGTCGATTCAATAATTACAAATGCCGAAGTTACAGGAGTTGCAAGAAGTGGACTTAAAAAACCAATCATCGCTACTAACATGATAAAATGTATATCACTACTAAAAAAACCTGATAAACTAGAACCCAGACCTGCACCCATGGCAATTGATGGAGCAACGGTTCCACCAGCACAACCAATAACAAAGGTAATTATCGTAGTTATAAAACGACCAATAAAATCTTCAGGATAAATAAGTTGATTTTGATTTGCAAAAGCTTGGTTAACCGTTTTAATCCCTCCTCCGATAACAAAAATTCCAAGAATTTCGGCGATTATTATTAAAGTCAAAGCCAATGTTAAAACAATTAAATGCCATTTAATTCCTTGAATACTATTGATCTTTTTAAAGAAGAAATTTAATGATGAACGAAAAATGTAAACCATTAAGGCACAAAGCATGACAAGATAAATTAAAGAAATATATTCTGAAAAATTTATATCAGAATTTATATTTTCTACGCGATAAACTGCTGGGAAATTTTTTACAGCAATAGCAATCATTAATAATGAACTACAACAAATAATTATTGTTGATAAATAATTTTTACTCTTGTTTTTAAATAACTTCTCGCAAATATAAACCATTGCTGAAATTGGTGATAAAAATGCTATAGCAAAACCAACTGCATAGCCCAGATAAATCCATGTCTCCAAGGCAATTTTAATTAAATAATTACGGAAAAAATAGCCAACATTTACAAAAAAACTTACAGCAATAAAAATTGAAATTCCCTCTCTTCCCAAAGATCCACCTGCAAATGTTGCAATTAAAGAACTAATAATCGCAACAATGGCAATACGAATGCTAAGTAAATGATTAATATTTTTGAAATTTTTAGGATTTTTTTTTAAAATAAATATTGCTTGAGTTATGTGATCAAGATTAGAACCAGAAGCGTTTTTAGCAAATATTCGACAACATAAAGTTGATATCCACAATAAAACTGGCAATACCAAAAAACTAAAAATTTTGTAATCACTAATCAAAATTTTTGCCAAATTTCCTAACTCAAAAAATAGCTCACAAAAAAAATGAATAAAATTTCCAACTGCAAAATTCATTAGCACCAAAAAAATTATGGTATTAAAAACTTTATGATTTTTTAAAATTGTTAAACTTATTTTTTTAGTCATTAAATTGCCATTTTATATTCATCCGCTAACTCAACATAGTTGTTAGCCGAGGTAATGATATAGTCCTTTTCAATCTGAGTTAAATCACGAAAATATTTTGCAGGATTTCCTGCCCAAATTTGTCCAGATTTTACAACTTTACCTGGGGTAAGAACTGCACCTCCAGCAAGCATGCCATATTGCTCAACTCGTGATAAATCCATAACAATTGATCCCATGCCAACGAAAGCATAATCTTCAATAGTGCAGGCATGAACAATGGCATTATGGCCAATAGTTACATAACTGCCAATAATCACTGGTGCACCTTGACTGCCAGTTTTATTTTGAGCATGATTTGGTCTAGTTCCATGTAAAATACAAGCGTCTTGAATATTGGTTTTTTCGCCAATTTCAAT
>JBJTWJ010000128.1:0-5462 GCA_046081665.1 Alphaproteobacteria bacterium
GAATTACTATTTGCACAATAATATCGGCCTGAATCAACAAATTTATAACTGAAATTGAAGAATTATTTGTCATTAAAATATTTTTAAATTTTGCTCATGTAAAAAATTATTCTAGACAAAAAATTAAATTAATCAGCAAGATTTTTTTAAATGTTTTATATTGAAAATTTAAAAAAATTTTTTAAGAAAAAAACTTCAAATTTTAAAAAACTAAAACTCTTAAATAAAAAATTATTCTTCAATAATTTCTCTTTTGCCTGAAATATTTGGAGTAGTAACCACTCCTTCTTGTTCCATTTTTTCAATCAAATTAGCAGCCCGATTATAACCAATTCTAAGTTGTCGTTGAACATAGCTAATTGATGCCTTTTTATCTCTTCTCACAATCATTACCGCTTTTTTATATAAATCACCCTCGCCTGAACCATCATCATCACCCAAAACTGAATCACGTTGATCAAGTTCAGGGAGAGGTTCATCAAAAGAAATTTTTTGCTCTTCACTATCATCTTCATAATTTTGAGCTTTGATGAAATTAACAATATTTTCAATTTCTCTATCTGAACAAAATGGTCCATGAACCCTGACCATTTTACTTCCACCAGACATATAAATCATATCACCTTGACCAAGTAATTGTTCAGCTCCCTGCACTCCTAGAATTGTTCGGCTATCAATTCTTGAAGTAACTTGGAAAGAAATTCTAGTTGGAAAATTGGCTTTGATTACCCCCGTAATAACGTCAACCGAAGGTCGTTGCGTAGCCATAATCAAGTGAATTCCCGCAGCTCTTGCCATTTGAGCCAATCGTTGCACTGAATTCTCAATTTCCTTTCCAGCTACCAGCATTAAGTCTGCCATTTCGTCAACAATAACAATGATAAATGGCAATTTTTTTGGTTCAAATTCAATTTCCTCAATTATTGGTTTACCATTTGTTGGATCAAAACCGGTTTGTACTTTACGCATTAATTTTTCTTTGTTGATAATTGCCTTTTCAACTTTTTCGTTATATCCAACAATGTTCCTAACTGCAAAACTTGACATTAAACGATAACGCTCCTCCATTTCCGCAACAACCCATTTCAAGGCAACTACTGCCTTACTTGGCTCAGTAACCACTGGTGAAAGCAAATGTGGTATGCCATCATAAATTGATAATTCTAACATCTTAGGATCAATCATAATAAACTTACATTCATCTGGTCGAAGCTTATAAAGTAACGACAAAATCATAACATTTAAACCAACTGATTTTCCTGATCCAGTAGTTCCTGCAATTAACAAGTGAGGCATTTTTGCCAAGTCTGCTATCATTATTTCTCCACCAATATCTTTTCCTAAAATTATTGGCAGATAAAATTGTGAAAATTTATAGTCTTTAGCTTCAAGCATTTCTCTTAAGAAAATCATTTCACGTTTTGGATTGGGTAGCTCAATTCCGATAGATGTTTTTCCTGAAACCACAGCAATTCTCGCCGATACAGAACTCATTGAACGAGCAATATCATCTGACAAAGCAATTACTCTTGAAGCTTTGGTTCCTGCTTCTGGTTCAAATTCATGCAAAGTAATAACTGGTCCAACCTTTGCTCCAACTGCTAAACCTTTGACCCCAAAATCTTCTAAAACTTTAATCAACATTTTTGATTGATTTTCAACAACATCACGACCAATTTTTTTATCCTTATTTTCACCAGATCGATCGACCAATAAATCAATTGGCGGAAGTTTAAAATTAGCTCTCTTTTTGGGTTTTTTTGGTTTACTAGCTTGCTTGAGTTTTTCTTTAAGAGTTGCATTATCGTCTAGCTCATTTTGCGAATCATTTTGCTCATCTATTTCACTTTCTTCAAATTCTTCAGACTCTTCTTCTTGATCTTGACTATCAGCATTTGCTTGATTCTGATAATATTCATTTTGGAGGTTTTCATCAACATTTTCTAAATTATTATCGCTAACATTAATAGTTGTTATTTCTAATTTATTTTTATCTGTTTTAAATAGTTTTCTATAAAAATATTTAAAACTAACATAACTATATCGCAAATAAAAAATCCAATCTTTCAAAGATATTTCAATTACAAAAGAGATTAGAAATAATGAAATAAAAAATCCAAATGAGCCAATCAATAAAGGTGATAAATTATTAAATTTACTAATGATAAATTGCCCATTAACCCCACCTAGAGAAGTAAATTCCCACCAACTTGGCAATGGGATTGATGCAAAAAAAACTGAAAAACTCAAAATACAAAATGGCAAGACAATTAATTTTGGAATAAAATTCTTTAGACTATTTTTAGTAAACATTTTTTTACCAATGTTAAAAATAATTAGAATTAAAAAGAATGAGGAAATACCAATCAATTGAAATGATAAATCAGCAAGATGAGAACCAAAATTTCCCATTAAATTGCTAATTACTGCTTGCGATGAAGCCGAGTTGAATGAAGGATCAGCGGAATTAAAACTTAACAAAGCTAAGAGGTAAATAACCGAAAATATCATCAACAATAACCCTGTGCTTTTATTGACAATTTTTAAAATTATATAAAAAAATTTATCATTTATCATCGAATAATTTAAATTATAAGTTATACCATTTCTACTTCAGCTAAGGCTTTTTAGAGATTTTTAACCAAAAAACGTGTCGCTACCGTTAGGTGCGACTGAAAAAAAGATGAAGCCTAATTTATAAACACCTAATTGTATCATTTATTAGTGAAAATGGCATTAGAGCATTTTAAATCAAAAATTTAACTAAAAATTTTTGTAAATTTAATTTAGTAAATAAATTTTAAAAACCAAGCAAAATGGAATTTTTATTTTTATCTAGGAAGTTCAACTACAGGGAGTTGTAATTCATTATTGCTGGAATTGGTTTTTTTACTTTCAGCATTATTAAGATTACTTGGAACCTGATAAGTTTCAACTGGCTTTGGTTGATTGTTAACTATTTTAGCTTCTGGTGAAGGCAATGTCAGATTAGGATCTGTATTTTGTTTTTTAGGATCATCAAATACAGCTCCAACAATTGCTGGTTGATCATTTTTAACCACTTGATCTTGCATTCCTTGTTGCTGAATAACAAGTTGCTGGTTTTGATTAGGGTTTGTTAATATTTGTTGGTTATTAGAAGGATTGGCATTTTGAACAACAACTGGCTCAGGTTCAACTGGAATTTCAGGTTGTTTAGGAAGATATTGTATAGACTTCATGCGATTCTGATCAATCAAACCAGAATTAGCATAGCGTTCATCAAAATTAGTAATATAATTTCTACCTTGGGAAACTTCTGGATATTTCTTATTGTAAACATCCGCATAATTGTTGTTACTAAAATTGTTATGAGCAACTATTGAATCGCCATTTTCGCTATATTTTGCAACCGTTAAACCAGATCGGTTCTCAATCATTCTTTTAATTAAATCTTGCTGATATTTTTTAGCTTGAGCAATTCTTTTTCTTTTAGCTTGAGACATCGTTTCAGCTTCTTGTTGACGAATCTCGTCAAAGGTTTTTCGATATTCTAAAACCGCAACGCATTTTTCTTCATTCCAACATTTGCCTTTTCCACAATCACATGCATAAGTTCGAGCTTGACTACATACTGCAAATTCATCAAATTTTGAATAACATTCATCTCCACATCCATTACCAAACTCTCGCCATACCCCTGAATTTGCTTCACAAACATCTCGACCATCAAATGATGTTTTTCTAGCTTTTGCTTCATCAATCTGGTTAAAAACAAAAAATATAATCGAAATACTGAGTGTTAAAAATTTAGAAATAATCATCAATAAATCTTTAAATTTTAGAACATACCAAATATTCTGAAAAGCTTTGAAAAATATTTCAGCAATTCTAGTTTTTTTCACAAAATATTTTGTTTTAATTAAACCAAAAAATTAATATAAAAACATTTGGCAAAAAATTGAAATCAATTAGCTAATATTCTATCTAATTCTTCAACAACTTTATCAGCCATTTGAGAACATGAAACAGTTTTTTCATTAGTCTTAGCAATATCAGCAGTTCGATAGCCTAATTCCAATACATTTGCAACAGCGTTTTCAATGGCATCAGCTTCATGATTATACTCGAAAGAATAACGAAACATCATTGCCAAACTTAAAATTGTTGCTAAAGGATTAGCAATATTTTTTCCAGCAATATCAGGAGCTGAACCATGAACTGGCTCGTATAAAGCATATTGTTTGCCATCGCTTTGCTTTGCCCCAAGCGATGCTGAAGGAAGCATGCCCAGTGATCCGGTAAGCATTGAGGCAATATCCGATAAAATATCACCAAACATATTGCCAGTAACCATAACATCAAACTGCTTAGGATTTCTAACTAACTGCATAGCACAATTATCGACATACATATGACTTAAATTTATATCAGGATATGATTCTTTGCCAATTTTACTAACTTCCTCACGCCACATTTCCGTAGTTTCAATTACATTGGCTTTATCAACTGAACAAAGTTTTTGTTTACGAATTTTTGCTAAATCAAAAGCAACTTTGGCGATTCTTTGCACTTCCTTCGAATTATATGTCATGGTATTAACGCCTTGTCTTGAGCCATCTTCCAAGGTTTTAACTCCCCTTGGTTCACCAAAATATAAATCACCCGTTAATTCGCGAATAATCATAATATCAAGATCTTCAACTATTGCTCTTTTTAAAGTAGAGCTATCGGCAAGAGCATTAAAAACTTTTGCTGGGCGAAGATTGGCAAATAATTGCAAATCTTTACGAATTCCCAAAAGTCCTCGCTCAGGACGATATTTATATTCCAAACTTTCCCATTTCAAACCTCCAACCGCTCCAAGCAAAATTGCATCAGCTTCTTTAGCTAATTTTAAAGTTTGCTCAGGATATGGTGTCTGATATTGATCATAAGCAACACCACCTAGCAGAGCTTCTTGCGTTGAAAATTTTTTATCAGTCTTGTCGTTAAAAAACTTAATTATTTTTTGAGTTTGATTTACAACTTCAGGACCAATCCCATCTCCGGGGATTAATAATATTTTTTTCATAAATTATATTTTAAGTTAAATAATCTTTTAGCTCAGCGATTAACTTGGAAGATAAATCAATATCTTTTGCTGAGAGCCACTGTTTTTTTTGTTGATCAAAAGCAAAATAATCAGTGCCACTGAATGGCGAAGAAAACCAAATTTTTTGATTGCCAGAATTGCGGTTAATGACATACATTTTTCCACTTTCTATAATCAAAATATTAAGAACTCCATCACTATATTCAATCTCTAAATTACTTTGCTTATCCATAATTTCAAGGTCTTGAGCAAGATTATCAAGAAACTCTTCGCATAAAACACTAAATTGCATAGCTATTAATTTTAATTAATATAAAATAATTTTTTTATAACTTGTTGGTTATTAACTACTAAAAAATAAGTTATACCATTTCAACTTAATAAATGA
>JBJTWJ010000129.1:0-6155 GCA_046081665.1 Alphaproteobacteria bacterium
AAAAAAAATAAATTATAAAAATATGAAAATAAATTTTATCAAGCTTAATGCTACTTCTAACCAGTCTAAAAGCAATAAAAATATTACTAGCCAAGAAAATAATTCTCTATTGGTTGAATTGGTAACTAGCGAATTTATAAAAAAAACTTCTGATAAAAATTTAAAAAATTTGAGCAATAATTTTGATTTTGAGGGAAAATTATTGCAAACACAATTGTTTGAAAACACCTTGTATGTTGGGCTGGGATCAGAAAAAAAACTTAATGAATTAACTTTTCAAAAAATTGGGGCAAGAATTTTGACGATGATTAATAGTTTGAAATATCGTAATGCGAAGATAAATTTTAGCGAAAAAAATCACAGTCAAAATGCTTCGCAAATGGCATTTGGTATGGTTTTACAAGGTTATCGTTTTAACAAATATTTTGTTGAAAAAAAGAAAGATAAAGAAATTAAAATTAACGAAATTAATTTTGCTGTGAGTGACGAAAAAACTACTCAAAAACACTTTAATGATTTACAAATTCTTGCCCAAAATATTTTCTTTGTTCGCGATTTAGTTTCTGAACCAGCTAATGTTTTGAACCCTGAAAGTTATGCCGAAATTTGTAAAACTTTGAAAAAAGATGGTTTAGAAGTTGAGGTTTTAAGTGTTGAGCAAATGAAAAAACTAGGGATGAATGCGTTGCTTGGGGTTGGGCAGGGCAGTGATAAAAAATCACAATTGGTTATTATGCGTCATAATGGTGGTAAGAAAGATCAAAAACCTTTGGCGTTTGTTGGCAAAGGCGTAACTTTTGATACGGGAGGAATTTCTATTAAGCCATCCGCTAACATGGAAGATATGAAAACAGACATGGCAGGTTCGGCGGCGGTGGTTGGTTTGATGCGTTATCTCGCCCAAAGAAAGGCTAAAGTTAATGTGGTGGGAGTAGTTGGCTTGGTTGAAAACATGCCATCTGGCACCGCACAACGCCCCGGTGATGTTGTTAAATCAATGTCAGGTCAAACAATTGAAGTTATTAACACCGATGCTGAAGGGCGCTTGGTATTAGCTGATGCGTTGCATTATACCAACACCAAATATCAACCACAATTTATTGTTGACCTTGCAACACTTACAGGGGCAATAATTGTCAGCCTTGCTGATGTTTATGCAGGCTTGTTTTGTAATGATGATAAATTAGCTAATGATTTAATTGATTGTGGCAAACAAACGGGGGATTGGGTGTGGCGTTTACCAATTGGCGAGGAATATGACGAGATGATTAATTCTGACATCGCCGATATGAAAAATGTTGGCAGTGGCAGAGGGGCTGGAAGTATCACCGCTGCTCAATTTTTAAAGAGATTTATTGGTGAAACTAAATGGGCTCATCTTGATATTGCAGGTGTTGCATGGAAAGGCAAGGGCGATGCCATGGCTCACAAAGGTGCTACAGGCTTTGGTCTAAGACTCCTTGATCAATTAGTTAGAAAATTTGAAAAATAGTTATTTTAAAATAGCCTAAAATTAAGTTAGTTAGTAAATTTATTTATTTTTAGGTCATGTAACTCTTTGTCGTTTCAAAAACCTGCAAAGCACTGAGTAAACCTTCAAGCTTTTGCTCACTCGCTTTTAGGTCTAATGCCACTTCACATCATCCATTTAAATCGTGCTTCACAGCAATGATCAAGGCCTTACGCTGTAAGGATATTAAGCTTTATTTTTTAAAGATTTTTATCTCAAAAAACACCAGCGTTGCTTGAAGCACGACTGGCAAAAATCGTGAGCATTGCTTTAGGTGCGACTTTAAAAATACTTTGTTATAATTTTTTTTTAAAGATTGAATTGCTATAATTTTAAAAAATAATAAAAGGTAATTTCAAATACAAATTGCAAGTTTGAAATCGGTTTAGTATATTGCTTGTAAGTAAAATAAAAAATTATTTTAAATTTAAAAAATATGAAAAAATTAGTTATAACCGGTGGCAATAAACTCAACGGTGATATTAAAATTACCGGTGCCAAAAATGCTACTTTGCCGTTGATGGTTACATCAATTTTAACTGCCGATAAACTTACTTTAACCAACATTCCTCATGTCGCCGATATTGCAACAATGGCAAATTTGTTAAATGATTTGGGAATTGAAATTAGCTTTGATGGTGATAACGCAGATTTTGGCAATGAAGGTCGAGCTATTGTTTTGCAAGCTAAAAAAATTACCAATCCAATTGCTTCATACGATTTAGTTAGAAAAATGCGTGCCTCAATTTTTATTTTAGGGCCATTACTAGCTAGGGTTGGACAGGCCAAAGTCTCGCTTCCCGGAGGCTGTGCTATTGGAACTCGTCCGGTTGACTTGCATTTAAAAGCCATGGAAAAACTGGGTGCAACAATTGATTTAAGTGATGGCTATGTTGAAGCCAAGGTTAATAAAAGATTGCGTGGTGATCACATTCATTTTGAAAAAGTTTCAGTTGGGGCAACTGAAAACGCGATGATGGCAGGAAGTCTTGCGGTTGGTGAAACTCTGATTACCAATGCGGCATGCGAACCTGAAATTATTGATCTAGCAAAATGTCTTCGAGCCATGGGAGCGAAAATCGAAGGTGAAGGAACCTCGCAAATTAATATTCAAGGAGTTGATGAATTGCATGGAGCAACGCACCCTGTTATTGCCGATCGTATTGAAGCTGGAACTTATGCAACTGCAGTTGGCATAGCTGGGGGAGTTGTGAGACTACATAATCTTGAACCGTGGATCATGACTGGCTTTAAAGAAGATTTAGAGAAGGCGGGGGTTAATTTTAAACAAATTAGTGATCAAGTTATTGAGGTTTCAAGAACTCAGGATTTTATTGAGTCGGTGAATATCTCAACTCATCCCTTTCCGGGATTTGCCACAGATATGCAAGCCCAGTTTATGGCTTTAATGACTGTTGCCAATGGCGTTTCAACAATTGAAGAGAATATTTTTGAAAATCGTTTTATGCATGTTTTGGAGTTAATGAGAATGGGGGCAAATATCGAGTCTCATGGCAAAGTTGCAGTGGTTAAAGGTGTTAAAAAGCTTAAAGGCGCTGAAGTTATGGCTACTGATCTTAGAGCTTCAGTTTCTTTAGTGTTGGCTGGTTTGGTGGCAGAAGGGCAAACCACAATTAATCGCCTATATCATCTAGAGCGAGGTTATGAAAGGCTTGCCGAAAAGCTAACTAATTGCGGTGCGCAAATTAAAATAATTTACTAAAACTAAGTTTAATTAGTTAAGAAATAACAAAATAAAAATGTTTTGTAAAAAAAATATTATACAACAATTTTAAATATAATTTAAATGTTTTCATCAATTGCTAAAAAAATTTTTGGATCAGTTAACGAAAGATTTATTCGTTCACTAGCTGATGATATTGCTAAAATCAACGCATTAGAAACGCAAATTGCTACATTAAGTGATGCTGAATTGCGGGGCAAAACTTTTGAATTTAAAAATCGAATAGCCCAAAATGTTAAAATTGATGATTTACTTGGTGAGGCATTTGCAGTGGTTAGAGAAGCTTCAAAAAGAGTTTTAAATATGCGCCATTTTGATGTTCAGCTTATTGGTGGTATTGTTTTGCATCAGGGAAAAATTGCTGAAATGCGAACGGGTGAAGGAAAAACGCTTGTTGCTACATTACCAAGTTATCTGAATGCTTTGACTGGTAAAGGTGTTCATGTGGTAACTGTTAATGATTATCTTGCCAATCGTGATGCCCAGTGGATGGGAAAAGTTCATCAATTTTTAGGGCTCAGTGTAGGTTGCATTACCAACGATTTAGAAGATGATTTACGAAAAAAACAATATGATTGCGATATTACTTATGCAACAAATAATGAATTAGGTTTTGATTATCTTCGTGATAACATGAAATTTGATGTTGAAGATATGGTGCAACGCAAACATAATTTTGCAATTGTTGATGAAGTTGATTCGATTTTAATTGATGAAGCTCGAACGCCGTTGATTATTTCTGGTCCAACTAACGATAATTCTAAACTTTACGAACAAATTAATAATATTATTCCTAAGCTTTCAACTGGTGATTTTCAATTAGAGGAGAAGGATCGCGGTGTTTTTTTAACTGATCAAGGAACTGAAAAAATCGAAAAATTATTACAAAATTCTGCTTTAATTGAGCAGGGCTCATCGCTTTATGATCCAAGTCATATCGCTATTGTTCATCATGTTAATCAAGCTTTAAAAGCTCACAAAATCTTTAAAAATGAAATTGATTATATCGTTAAAGACTCCTCAGTGGTGATTATTGACGAGTTTACGGGCAGAATGCAAGAAGGACGAAGATTTTCTGATGGTCTGCATCAAGCTCTTGAAGCCAAAGAAGGTTTACGAGTACGCAATGAAAATCAAACTCTTGCCTCAATTTCATTTCAAAATTATTTTCGACTTTATAACAAGCTTTCAGGAATGACAGGAACTGCTATGAATGAAGCAGTTGAATTCGAAGAAATTTATAATTTGCGAGTTGTTGAAATTCCAGCGAATCGAGTTATTTTAAGAACTGATGAAGATGACGAAATTTATAAAAACGAGCAAGGAAAATATCAAGCAATTATTCGAGCAGTCAAGGAAGCTTATAACAAGAAACAGCCGATTTTACTTGGTACAATTAGCATAGAAAAATCTGAATATTTATCAAAATTATTAAAGGAAAATAAGCTTCCTCACAATGTCTTAAATGCCAAATATCACGAACAAGAAGCTCAAATTATTGCTTTGGCAGGAATGCCATCGGCAATTACTATTGCTACAAACATGGCAGGCAGAGGAACTGATATCATGCTCGGTGGAAACCCTGAAGCCATAATTGGCGATGAAACTGATCCCCAAAAAATTGCCCAAATAACTCAAAAAATTGAAGATGATAAAAAAATCACAATTGAAGCAGGTGGACTATTTGTGCTTGGAACAGAGCGACACGAAAGCCGAAGAATCGATAATCAACTAAGAGGAAGATCTGGTCGACAAGGTGATCCAGGAAAATCAAAATTCTTTTTATCGCTTGAAGATGATTTGATGCGAATTTTTGGTTCCGAAAAATTGCAATCATTATTATCAACTTTTGGTTTAAAAGATGATGAGGCAATATTTCATCCATGGATTACTAAGACCTTAGCAGGTGCTCAACGCAAGGTTGAAAATCGTAATTATGAAATTCGAAAAAATCTTTTAAAATATGACGATATTGTCAATCATCAACGTAAAAATATTTTTTCACTTCGCACAGAAATTATTAATGCCAATGATGTTTCTAAAAAAATTTATGATTATGCCAAGCAAATTAATCAAGATTTAGTTGAAGATTGCGTTCCAAAAAATACCTATCAAGAGCAATGGGAAACAGAATTACTTGCCAAGGAAATTTATCGAATCTATGGCTTAAAACTAGATTTGACAGAATTTGCCAAACAAGATGGAATTGCTCAAAAAGAAATTTTAAATTATCTTGATCAACAGGTTACAGAGCTGTTTTTAAGTAAAGAAAAAAGCTGTGATCAACAAATTTTAAATCAAATTCAAAAACAAATTTTTTTGATAACTATAGACTCAGAATGGAAAGATCATTTGCTATCATTGGACAAGTTACGCTATGGCATAAATCTGCGAGCTTATGCTCAAAAAGATCCGTTGATCGAATATAAAAGAGATGCTTTTAATCTTTTTGAGGAGATGACCTTAAGAATTGAAGAGCAGGTTGTCTCAAGACTAGCTCATGCTCAAATTAGCGTTGAAAATAATCCTTCAGAAAATCAAAATAATCTTAAACAAGCGGTGATTGCCAAAAAAAATCTCAGCAAAAATTTAATTCAAACTAGAGTTGATCCAGCCTTCGTGCAAAGCGAAGCTAAACCAGTTAAAGAGATCAATAATTTTATTTCACAAAAAAAGAAAGTTGATCCTAAATTGCGTAATCCCCTTGACCCATCAACTTGGGGAGATGTGGGAAGAAATGAGCCTTGCCCATGTGGAAGTCAAAAAAAATATAAAAATTGTCATGGCAGTTAAATAATACCATTTCAACTTAATAAATGATAAATTAAGCAAGATATTTTTTGAGATAAAAATCTTTAAAAAATGAAGCTGTATATCTATACAGCTGAGGCTTTTTAAAAA
>JBJTWJ010000130.1:0-8190 GCA_046081665.1 Alphaproteobacteria bacterium
TTTAAATAATCTTAAGCAAAAATAAAAAAAATTTTTTAATAATTTGGAGGAGAAAATTGTGACTCAAGATAATTCAGGTAATTCAGATAATTTAGGTCAAAAAAAAGGAAATGGGGAATCTAATGGTCAGGGCAATCCTAAAATTGCTGGTTTAGCTGACAGAGTAATTAATTTAGCTGAAAGAAAACCTGAACTTGCTGAAAGAGCTATGGGACTTGCAGAAAAATTTGCTGAGGCTCAAGCCAATGGTCCTCAGGCTCAAACCAATGGTCCTCAGGCTCAAGAGCAGGGGTCTAATCCAAAAAAACCTTTAAAAAAAGGTATTTCTATGCAATCCAAGGTAATGATGGGGGTTGGAGCTTTGATGTTGATGCTTGTTTTAGGACCAATAATTTTTCCAGCAATTGCTGGCATGGGAGCTATGGGCACAGCTATAATGGCAGGAGCAGGAGCGGGTTTGTTAGCTTCGGGAATAAATAAAGCCATTAATGAAAAAAACTCGCCACAACCAACTTCGGCTAGATCAAACAATCGTATTGTCCCTGTTGGCAACTCAGTGGGAAGTCAAGGTTTTGACCTCAGTGATTTTCGTCAAGCTGGGCAACAACAAGGTAGTCAAGCTGGACAGGGTCAACAATCTGCTGGCGCTGGGCAAGAGCAAGCAGGTCAGGGGGGTATGGAAAAGGCTGTGCAAGATGTTCGAAAATCAGGTGTAGTTGATGGTTTAGCAGATAATCATAAACTTATTAGTGAGGTGGATAACCAAAGAAAAATATTAATGGATAAATTAGCGCTTCCTGAAAATTTAAAAACTATGGTTGAAAAAAATTCAACAGATAACCCTAGTTTTACCACAGGTTTTGAAAATCACCTTAAAGAGTCTTTTTTTGCCAATATGGGGGGAAAAGATAAAGGAAGGGGTGAGCAAGGAATGGGGAAGAATTTTTTGGAAGAGATTAAAAAAGATGAGGAAAATGAATCAAAAACTGCTTTTAATACATTTAAAGATAATATGCTAGATCTGCTTAAGAAAGATAATGCTCATCATAAAGTTCCACAAGCTCACGAGGCTCTTGTTGCAGAAAAAACAGCTCTTGAAATTGCAAGCCAGCAAATCGAAGGCTTAAAGGCAGGTAATGAAGTTAGTAAGGGTCAATTATCAGCTAAAGTTAAAGTTGGTGTCGATGCAAAACAAACAGCTGATAAAGATAGGCTGGGTAATCTTCAAACAGCAAATGAAAAAATTTCTTCAGCTAAACAAAGTTTTGAATCTAAAAAATCTGTCGCAACTCCAGCTCCAGCTACAGCTCCAGCTCCAGCAGCTCCAGCTCGAGGTGTGGTTTAGTTTCTCTTTAAGCCAATTTCTAGCTAATTTAGCGAAAGATTTTATTTAAATTTTTACATAATTTTTTTAGAGGGGTTAAATACCTTGCACCCCTACATTAATTTTTAAAACGTACAAAGCACTCGAAAAACGTTCAGGCTGTAGCTCCCCCGCTTTCAGGTGGAGCGGATTCTATAATCTTAACCGTAGTTAAGATTATAGAATCGTGGGGGGTCAAAAAGCTTTCAAAACATTGGATGCAAATGAAATTTTTAAAACTAAAAAAGAAAAAATTTTACCAAAAGTATATTTCTTGATTTAACATTCAAACATGTTAAGAATAAATAATAATAGCCCAAAATAAGAATAAAAACATTTAAAAATTATACTCAAAATCTAATTTTATTTATAAAATCCTATTAACAATTATTGTGTTTGAATATGAAATCAAGAAATATACTTTTAAAAAAAATTTAATTTTTTCCCTAACCAAACCCTAACTACCCCTCACCCCGACCCTCTCCCCGCTAAGCGCAGGCGAGGGGGTGGCATCGAGTTCCTGACCCCCCACGATTTCTTTCAAATTAACTACCGTTAATTTGAAAGAAATCCGCTCCCCCTCAAGGGGGGAGCTACAGCCCGAGTGCTTTGCAGGTTTTAGAATGTGTAGCTGTGAATGATTTTTTCTTTGGATCGAAGTTCTTTGGGTAGAAGAAATGGATTTTTATTTTGGTAATAAGTTATTGGGATAGGGAAATTTTTGAGTTCTAACATCTGAAGCAAATTCATTAACTGCTTGGCTGATTGCCTTATGTAGATCAAAATATTTGTGAACAAATTTAGGGCAGAAATCGGGATTAATCCCAAGTAAATCATCGATAACCAAAACTTGCCCATCGCAGTCTTTTGAAGCACCTATGCCTATTGTTGGGATTTTAAGTTGTTGAGAAATTTGACTGGCAAGGGCTTCGGGAACTGCCTCGATAACAATGGCAAACGCTCCAGCTTTTTCTAGGGCAAGAGCGGTTTTTAAAATTTCTTGGGCTTGTTCTTGATTTCTTCCTTGATATCGAAAATCTTGCGAGTTTTCAACAGTTTGAGGAAGTAAGCCAATATGAGCCATAACCTTAATATTGTTGGCAACTAGATATTCAACAGTTGGCACTAAATCAAGGGTTGTTTCGATTTTAATGGCATCGCACCGACATTGATTGATAACTTGTTGTGCAGAGTGAAGGGCTTGTTGCAAAGAATTTTCGTAACTGTTAAAAGGCAAGTCAACAACCACTAAACTATGATGTGAGAATTTGCTGACTGCTTTACCGTGTTCAATCATGGTGTTTAATGAAACTTGACGAGTGTTACTATGCCCGTAAATGGTCATGGCTAAAGAATCGCCAACTAAAATTACATCGCAAATTGGATCAAGAATTTTAGCAACTGGTGCACTGTAGGCAGTAAGGCAGACTATTTTTTGACGGGTTTTTTTATAATTATTTAGATCAGCAATTGTGATTTTTTTATTTAAGTTAGTCATTATTATCAATTACTTTAAATTCTTCAAGATTCTTATCAGTTTTTTTTTCTAAAGACTTTTCAATATTATTATTGCTTTCTGTTGTTTTATCATTATTTGTGTTAGAGTTATTTAAAAGTAGTTGTGACTTAACAATTTCATTATTTTCGGTTGCTTTATCTTTATCATTAATTTTAGAGTTATCCTCAGGAGAAGAAATGTTGTTTTGGCTATTGGAATCCTCGTTGGAAGTAGAATTTTTTTTTGAAAATTTAGTTTGAAAATTCTGGTTTTGTAAGCCTAAATATTTGCGAATTTGATTGGTGTTAGCTGATGTTGAAAATTCATGAGCTGAGCCTTTCATTTTAAAAGCAAGATTGAGGGGAACAGGTTTTTGGGAATTGCCAGTTAAAAAAACTGAATTGTAAAGTAGATCAAATTGTTTCTCAAGGCTATTGAAATCTCCGGTTACAATTGAATTGAGAGCGTTGCCGTTGAGTTCAAATCTCAATTTGGCGGTATGGCTATTTTTAAAATTCAAATTACCTCGAGCTTGGTTATAAATGGTTTGGAGGTTTGGGTTGAAGATAATCTTTTCTGGTTCTTGCAGTTCGCTTTGATAAAGTTTGGGATTAAACATTTTTTTAACTAAATCATTAAGACCAAGATTTTTAATAACTGGCTGAACAATTGAAAATTTAATTTCACTTTTTAGATCTTTAAAAAATTCTTTTTTAGAATTGGCAACCGAAAGAATGCTTCCGTTAATATTGGCAATTCCGCTGATGTTGTCAATTTTCATGGTTTCATTGAGAAGAGGCTGGATATTAATATTTTTTAAATTAACTAAACCATTGATAATTTTATTACCCTTGATGTCTAAAATTCCTTTGAAATCAATTGTTCCGTTGTAGTCGTTATAATTGATATTTACTGACTCAATCGTGCCGTTTTTAATATTGCCCTTGAGGATAAATTTATCGATTGTTTTGGTGTTTGTGTTAATTTTGCCAATGTTAATATCAATTATGCCGTTAAAGGTTTCAAGGGAGGGAATATCGTAAAATTTATCAAAGAAAGATTGTGGTTGATCATTTTGGTTTTTAAAAATTTTACTAAGATTTGCAAGATCATATGAGGCATTTTTTTCTGCATCTTTATTGTTTTCTTGATTGGTATTTGGGGTTTCTTCATTTTTCTTATCTAAATTGTTGTTGTTAAAGAGATTAATTTTCCCACCATACATTTTAAGATTTATGTTAGGGGTTTTATCGGCAATATCGAAAAGTAAATTGAGATTAAGATCTGTTTTATCGGATATTAAATGAAGGTTGTCAATGCTCATGAAACCCCGATTAAAACCGATTTCAAATTTTTGATTTAAAAATTCTTCGTTATTAAAAATTAGTCGGTTAAAGTTCAAAGAAATTTGATTAATACTGCTAATATTGTTAAGCCAAAGTGATTTTTTAATCAGTGATTGAGAGTTGTTTAAAAAGCTATTATTTTTTTGGAATTTTATATGTTTGTCAAAATCAAGATTGGTTATTTCATAATTGTTAATAACCGTAGTATTTTTATTTTCTCTGATAATTTTTGTGTTGCCAAAAAGTTCAGTTTCGCTATTATTTAAATTAAAATAAACTTCATCTAAAGCAGTGTAATTGGGGATCATGAATAAGTTAGAATAGATTCGGAAATTTTCTAATTTTTCAAATTTAACTGAGTTAATTTCAACATTAAGCCATTTTAAAATTTCATTAAGATTATTGCCTTTAAAATCAACAACGCCAATGAATTTAGGAAAAGTTGCAGTGTTTTGAATTGTTCCACGAACAAATAAACTTCCATCTCCTGGAGTTTTAATGATGGCAGGGGATATTAATATTTCACCAGTTTTGTTAATATCAAGATAAAGATTGCAGTCTTTAAATGACATAGAAAGAAATTCAATATTTTTAATTCTAATATCGGCAATAACATCAAGGTCTTTGGTATTGTCATTAAAAGTTGATATTTTGTTAGAATTTGTTGAAGTTAATTTATTATTGTTTGCTGAATTATTATTTGCAGTAACCAGAGTTTTTGGGTCAGGGTTTTGATTGGTAGGGCTTGGATTGGGCAAGCGTTTCTCATCATTTTTAATTGGATTTGCGTGGTTTGAGGATAAGTTATTGTTGGTTGGTTGGTTATTATTTTGAGCAACTGCAAGAGAGTTTTTTGTTGAATCTTTGTCATTGATGTTTGGCGAGATAAGTTGTTCGATAGCTTTAGTTAAATCATAATTTTCAATTTTTATGGCGTCTTGAGATAAAATTGCATCTAAATTAAAATTTTCAATATCAAGATCAATATCAATCAAAGGAGTTTCATTGTGAACAGCAAAATAAAGATCGCCATTACCCTTGATTATCTGGGAGTCGATATCAATATTTTTAAAATTTAATTCTTTTTCTTCATTTTCGATTTCAGACCTTATGTGAATTGAATTGGAATTTGATTTTAATTTGGCAAAAATATGACTTTTTTCATTGCCAAAATAAGTTTGATAAAATGATTTTAGGTCATTGATTTTAATTGACATATCGCCATTAAATTTTGTAGCGCTGAAGCCTTTGTTTTCCTCACTAAAATTACCTTTGATTTTAATTTCTAGATTTGGCGAAGTAACAAAAAAATAAGATTTTGGCTTGATTGAATTAACATTAAAAATAGCCTGTAATTCGAATTTACTATTAACATTTTCACTGAAAAAACTTCCTTCACCAAAATTATAATCTTTAGCAAAATTGAAATTGGCATTAATTTTTGAAAAATCTTTATTTTTGCCAAGACGATTAAAAATGCTGAATGCGCAATCATTAAATTTTACTGAAGGAATTTTTTGTAAATAAAAACGAAAATCATCATCGACTATTTGCGAGAATTTAAAAATTGAACTACTGATGCTGATTCTGGAGTCAGATGGAGAAATTGAAGGCAGTTTTTTATAGCCAACTAGAATTTCAGTGATCTTATTGTTTCTGGCTGGAATGTTATTTGGATCGCTAAAAGCTTCAAAAAAGCCATCATCAAACTCAATCTCTTCAGCAAGTTTTTCATCAGACATGCCAAAGAAAGAAAATTTGATTTTTATTTTTTTAGCATAGAAATTAAAAAGCTCTTCATTTTTTGAAAATTTTGGCTTGTGTTTGTAGTTAAGAAGGACAGCGTCATTGATAATTACTGTAGGTGTTGGTAAAAAGCTGACCTCAACTTCACCATTGATATCGAAATCTGCTTCGGTAGCTCGGCTAATTTTTTGAATTAAACTGAATTTAAGTAGCGAGTTATCAAAGGTTAGAGGGATAAGAAAAAGAACTGTAAAAATAAATAAGTTGATAAAAAATATAATTTTTATCGTTAAGGAGTTATATAAAATCTCCCAGTATTTTTTTATCTCATGATATGATTTTGTTGCTAAATTTTTGATAGTATCTTGCATCTAATCAATCTCCAGTTTTTTTATTTCATCAATGATTTCGTTGGTTCCAAGAGCAATTTGATGTTTATTTTTGATGCTAAATATTGATAAGCTGAATATAAAAATGATCAAGGAAATAACTAGGCAGTTAACGAAAAGCTCTTTTTTTGGAGTAAGCTCAAGATGTTCGCCGATATTAACCAAAATATGTTTTTTATTTTCGGTATTTGATTTAAAATGATGTTCTTTAATTTTATGCTCAATAGTTTTTTGATTGATTTTAAGATATTTGGCGTAGGATTTAATCAATCCTGGGGCATAAATATTTTTACTAATTTTATCAATCTCGTTATTTTCAATTGCAATTAAATCTCGGCTTTTGACCTTAAGAAAATCGCAAGCTGTAGGAATCTCAATGTGCAGTTTTTGCCTTTTAAGTTTCAAAATCTCGCCAAGACTATAATCTTCATCCTTAAATTCTGGAGTTGTATAATTTTGATTATTGGTCATTAGTTTTTAAAGTTTTTTTATAAAAAAATATTCATAAATAAATTATAAGTTAATTTTGAGTTAGATTAATTAATAGTCAATTACTTTTGCTAAATTATATGTTGCCTTAACAATTGCTAATTTTTGGCAATTTTGTGACATTGTTATTAAAGTTTTACGACTTGTCAAGAGTTGGATTATAACATCAGTAACTTTATTAATGCTGAAATCTTTTTCTTCGATAATAATTGCTCCACCATTTTGGGCAACATATTGAGCATTTTTATACTGATGATTGTCAGCAGATAAAGCAAATGGAACTAATATCATTGGTTTTTTAGCTACGCAAAATTCGCCAAGGGATGATGAACCTGAACGAGCAATAACTAAATGCGTATCTCGTAAAATATCGGCAATATTTTCAAAAAAATGACTAACTTGAGCATTGATATTAAAAGATTTATAAAGATTAATAGTTGAGTCAACATGTTCTTGTCGACATTGCTGAGTGATATGCAGTAATTTTTTGGTTTCCTCGTTAAGATTAAAAAAAGCTTTCGGAAGAATTTCGCTAAATATTTTTGCACCTCCTGAACCTCCAAGAATTAGAATATTAATTTGCTCTTTTCTTTTGACAACATCATAAAATTCAGATGCTAAAATCATGTTGTAATCAATTTTATTATTTTGACCGTGATGAATTTGTTCGCTATATTGAGGTATTTTATATTCTTCTTCATTAAGTTTTAATATTTCTTCTCGAACAGGATTTCCAGTGTGGATGATTTTATTTTTTAGATCATCGTTAATTCCTGAGGTTTGAGGAAATGAGGTGGCAATTTTCCAAGCAAATTTAGCAAATATTCGATTGACCTTGCCTAAATGAGCATTTTGTTCGTGAAGTATAATTGGACAGCCAAATAGCAGGCTAGCAACAAGTATCGGAAAGCTTGCATATCCCCCAAAGGCATAGATAAAGTCTGGACGAATTTTGTAAAAATACCATAGACCTTGAATAATTCCAGTAGCAATTTTAATTGCCGATTTAAGCAAAGGAATCGCTGATTTTTGAAGTTGTGAAGTCTGAATTATTTTGCTTTTAAAATTGTCATTGGAGCGGATATAGCCTTTGATTTTAATGTCACCAAAAAAATGAATTTGATGATTTTGTTCGCCAAGATATTGAGCTAAACAACGAGCAGGGATAATATGACCTCCGGTTCCACCGCTAGTGATAAAAATTTTTTTTGACATTATTAGAATTGTCTAAATTGTTTTGAATAATTATTCAAATTTATAACAAATTTTATTTAAAATTATAAATTTACTCAATAAAACTTGAAAATTATAAGTTTTGATTAATTATTATTATTCGTTTAATAAATTTATTTTTTTAAA
>JBJTWJ010000131.1:0-34918 GCA_046081665.1 Alphaproteobacteria bacterium
GTTATGGAGTTATTTTTTAGCATTATGCGCTATTCTTTATTGCTTAATGATTCTCATGACTATAACCGATTTTTTATCAATTTAAAGGTAAATTAATAATTTACCCTTTATCACAATTCCTAGGCAATCCCTTGCTTGCCTATAGCAAATGATTTAAAGATAACTTATTTTTTTACAAAAGAAAAAATTGAATTAATCAATGATTTTGATTTTTTATCATTAAAATTTCGGTCATTATTTCTGCGATTGTCATGTCGACGATTTTTGGAAGAACGACGATCATCGCGATACCTCTTATGCCGATTATTATTTTCAGAATTATCATAATCATTGCTAGACGCTGATTGGTAATCATCGTCTTCCGAATAATTTTCAAGATAAGTTTTTTCAATACCAAGTTGATTAACTTTTCCAGTTGTTATTTGCATTTCAATTTCTTTCTTTTCATCATCAGAAAGATTTTTACGTTTTTTGATTGTAAAACCTTGGCTACCAATATCTTCGCTTGGATGCATAAAAATATGAATATGATAATTTTTTTCAGTAGCAACTATTTCATTTTTTTTGTAGTTCATGATATAGGCTATTGTTTCAGCACTGGTGTATATATAAATGACTCCAGCTTGACGATCTGAACAAGCATGACGAACAGCTCGCAAAATGCTAACTGCGAGAATTTCAACTGAGCGAACATAACCCGTTCCACCACAATGTTTACAAGGCTCAGTTATTGTTTCAAAAAAACTTGCTCCCAATCTTTGACGAGACATTTCTAATAAACCAAAAACACTAATTCTACCTAATTGGATTCGTGCTCGATCATTTTGCAAAGCATCACGCAAAGATCTTTCAATATTGCGTCGATTTTTTTGATCATACATATCGATAAAATCAATAACAATCAAACCTGCTAAATCTCTAATTCGCAATTGTTTAGCAATTTCTTTGCAAGCTTCCAGATTAGTGTTATATGCAGTATCTTCGATTCCGCTTTCTTTGGTTGACCTTCCTGAGTTTACATCAATTGCAACCAAAGCTTCAGTGTGATCAATTACAATTGATCCACCTGAAGGCAAATTAATTTGCTTTTCATACAATGCGGTAATTTGTTGCTCAACTCGATATTTGTTAAAAATTGGAATTCGATCATCATGCAATTTAATGTTATGAGCATGACTTGGCATGGTAAGTCTAACAAAGTTAGTAACAATATCAAAAGCTTCTTGTCCTTCAACAATCACTTCGTCTATCGTTTCGTTATAAACATCGCGAATGCATCTACGAATTAAGTCATCTTCGGCATGAATAAAAGCTGGAGCTTTAGAGCTTAGAGAGGTTTCTTTAATACTATCCCAAAGTCGATTTAAATATTCACAATCGCGTTTAATGTCTTCGGGTTTTTTGCCAACCCCTGCAGTTCTAATAATAATTGATCGATCATTACCAAGATTAATTTCATTAAGAATTGATCGTAAAATTTTGCGATCACGAAAATTGTCAACCTTCTTTGAAACGCCTCCTTTATTGGGCGTATTAGCCATCAACACACAATATTTTCCAGCAATTGAAATATAAGAGGTCATTGATGCACCTTTATTTCCCCTCTCCTCTTTAACAACTTGCACCAAGATTAATTGATTTGGTTTAATTACTTCTTGGATATTATATCTTTTGTAAATATTGTGAATATTGCCTTGATAACCCGCAGTTTCATCTTCAACTGAATAAGAACCTGTGCTTATCGACTCTTCCTTATCTTCATCATGGGCATTATGATCACGATTTGAAGGGTTATTTTGATATGATGATTCATCTTCATCGCTGCGATTTTGATTTTGAGAATTATTTAACTCTCTAAGTTTCTGCCTTTCTGCTTCAGAAATTTGATAATAATCTGGATGAATATCGGCAAATGGCAAGAAACCATGACGATTTGAACCATAGTCAACGAAACAAGCTTGAAGCGAGGCTTCAACTCTGGTAACTTTCGCCAGATAGATATTGCCTTTTATTTGCTTGATTGCCAGAGCTTCACGATCAAAATCTTGAAGATTGCCATTTTGGAGAACCGCAATTCTTTTTTCTTCGCGATATGCTCCGTCGATAATAATCGAAATATTTTGTTTAGTCATTGTTGTATTTATATTACAACAAATAGCAGTTTTTAAAATTCTTTAAACTTTATTTTTTTTCATTAACATTTAAGTTAAGATAATAGCGAATACAGAATTGCTATTTTTTTTATATTTTTAGTAGCTATAAGCATTAAAGAGATATTTGTTTACGCCATCAAGATAATGATGCTTAATGGCAAAATAGTTAAGAAAATAAAAGTAAAATTTACTGCAATTTGTTTTGGTTAATTAATTTAAATAATTTAATTTTTGTTATTTAATTTTGTTTATTTTTAATATGTTTTATGTCGATACAAAACTTAAAAATATACTTTAGGAAAAATGCCTTAAAGAATTAACTTAAGAAAAATACCTTAAAAATTGGTTGCTAAATAAAAATTATAACTTGATTTTTTTGCTCTTAAAAACAAAAAAATTAAAATTATAGATTGGAAAAACCCTGCAACAAGGGTTTTATAGCAAGCTAGGTAAAAAAATTTAACAACTATACTCACTAGGTTTTAAATTAGAGCTCAAATAAAGAGATATTTAAAACATAATAGACCTTAAATTAAAATTGATCTATCAAATTAACTTTATACTTGGAAAACGCTTAATTTATTAGCTTTATAATAAAATTAAAAATTTGATGATTTCCAAATATTGTAAATTTAATTTTATAATAATTGTTTCAATTTATTTTACCAGTTTTTTTAAAAAGATTTTTAAAAAAACCAAAAATGTTGTTAGTTATTTAATCTATTGACGACACAAGCCATTGCAAATAATTTTTTTCACAAAAATCAATTTTCTTAGCAATAATTTGCGGAATTTGATAGCGATGATTTTTTTTTATAATTTGACAAATTCTTTCAAAAAAATTTGCAGTAGTTTTTATTGAGATTAATATTTCTTGGTCTTGGCAAAATTGTCCTTGCCAATAGTAACGACTATTAATTTGTTGATATTGAACACAACCAGCAAATTTTTGATCAAGAATAATTTTAGAGATTTTTTCAGCCTCTTCAATGCTTGGCGCAGTTGTTTCTATAGAAATTAATTGTTCACTCATAACCAAATTATTTATGTTAAAATTCTTTGCCCATCGTGGATATTTACCACAAAAAAACTCCCAAAATTTATTACCTCAAAACTCAATAGCAAGCCTTAAAAATGCAGTTGATCATGGCTTTACAGCAATTGAATTTGATATTTGGTTAATTGAAAATCAATTAATTTTAAGCCATGATCTACCCAATGATATCAGGGATTGTGCAGGATTTAGCGATTATTTGCAATATCAGAATCATCTTGAATATTGGCTTGATTTTAAGAATCTATCTTTAGAAAACATTGATACAATCCTCAAAATTCTAGCATTAGACTTAGCTAAAAAAAATATCAATCTTGCTCAATTATATTTTGCACCTTACTGCGTCAATTACTCTTTAACAAAAATATTTTACGAAAAATTTAAAAAATATTTTAACGATCAAATTAATTTTGTAGCTGTTTGCGATAATTCAAGTCAAATCGCTGATCTTGAGCAATTAATTTTAGATCATCAAATTAAATTCATTTCAATTGATCATAAATTAATCACTAAAGAGCTTGTTGAAAAATTTAAAAAATGCCATTTAATGGCATGGACCATCAAAGATTACGATACCCTTATTCAGCTACACAATCTCTCGGTTGAATATTTTGCTTGCGATATTTTACCAAAAAAAAACTAGCTATAGATTTTTAATTTTAATCATCAACCCCAAGATTGAATTAAACCCAAATCCGTCATTAGAATGTTTTAAAATTTCGCTAATCCTTGATTTTATTAGTTTAAGACAGCATCGCACTGGAAAGACTACTTTCCATAAGGCGAAGAGCGAAGCGCAGTATGAAGCTAATAAAATTAAGGATTAGTTAGGAATCATGAAATATTCTAGTGACGGATTTGGGTTTAAAGGAAAATTTAAAATTGAAATATTGCAATAGAGCTTAAAATAATGCCTCTCTTCAAACTCATCTTTAGGCTATACCAAATCAATCTTTAAGGCATAAAAAATATTTTGTTATAATTTTTTTAAAGATATCAAAATGATATTATATCGATTTAATGTGCTGAAAAATTTTTTCACAAAAAAACCCGTCCTTGTATTAACAAGGACGGGTAAATTCTTCAAAATTCTTATTTAACTAAGATTTACGTGTTGTTAACATCGACGTTGAACGCCAATGCACAAGCTCTTGTTGTAGTAGAAACTTGATACGCAGTACCGGAGATGCATGCAGATATAACACCAATAACTCTTCCTGTAGTTGATCTACCGTCATCAGTTTTGGAATCAATTGACAAAGCATCGGTTGGAATCAATGCTGCACTAGCACGCGAAGTTCCATTAACTATTGTATCAGTAGTGTTAGCAGAGGCAGTAGTTGAACCGGTTAATACCACCCAATTTTTTTGGTCAGCATTTGTGCTGTCATAAACCCAACCATTTGATTTGGTTTTAGAACCAGGGAAGTTAATCACCGGAGTTTGAGCAACGTTAAAAGCAGCAAATGTCAAGCTATTATCAATTGCCCCGGCAGTTCTTAGGTCACGCCATGCTTCAGAGCTTTCATTAATATTTGAAGCATTGGTAAACTCCATACGACCATTTTGATTACCAACGTTATCAGGGCTTGAAATTGCAGTTGAAAAATCACCAGGGAATGCATCATACTGAGTGAAAAAGGCGTTAACTGCAACAGCATAACCTCTTGCCTCACCGATTACTGTTCGTAACTCTGAGCTTTTAATCAAGCTCGCTCCGCCAGTAATACCTGCGATTAAAAGACCGATAATAATTAATACAATTGACAACTCGATCAGAGAGAATGCCGATTTTTTTGAAGTATAATTTTTTTTCATATAAACCAAAATTTAAGTTAAAGAATTGAAGAAGAATTTAAAATTTATTTGCTAGGCTATTGCTTTGCAAAACATTGATACCCATTCAAATTAGAATTTATTTTATATTTATAAAATAAAATAAACTTGATTGCAAATTCTTTTTTATAAAAAAAATTATAAAAAAAAACTTGTTCAAATTAAATAAATTTTCTTAAAAAAAAAATCTAATTTGAATGGAAAATCTTTAATGTAAATTTATTTAAATCATTTACGATGTCAAATAATTTATCATATAAAATTTTGTTAGTTTCAATTTGGGAACAGATAATTTATTGAAAATAAAAGAAATTTTTAAAGACTATATTATTTATATAAAAATAACGTTTAAATAAACTCAATCTTGAGAATTTCATAATTAATTAATCCCCCTGGAGTTTTGATTTCCACCTCATCGCCAACCTCTTTATCAATGAGAGCGCGAGCTACTGGAGACAATGAAGAAATTAATCCATCTTCAATATCAGCTTCAAATTCACTAACGATTTTATATTTAACTTTTTTAGAATTATCTAAATTTTCAAGAGTTACAGTTGCACCAAATTTAACTTTATCTCCTGATAATTTTGAAATATCAACAACCTGTGCTCGATTCAGCTTGTCTTCAAGATCACTAATTTGACCCTCAATAAAACCTTGGCGATCTTTAGCGCTGTGATATTCGGCATTTTCTCGTAAATCCCCTAATTCACGAGCAGAAGCAATTTGAGCAATGATTTTAGGGCGCTCAACATTTTTGAGCTTTTCGATTTCGGATCTCAATTTTTGATAACCGTCTTTGGTAATTTGAAATTTTTCCATTGTCGTAAATAATTAAAATTAAAACATATAATTCCATTTCAACTTGGAAGATTGAATTTTTTTATAATCCCTTAATTTTAAAGCTGAAAAAGGTTAAAATTAGCTGAGTAAAAAAAATTTAAAATTTTATTTAGTATTTGTAGCTATCAGTTTTAAATGGACCACTGATATTGATACCTAAATAATCAGCTTGTTTTTTGTTGAGTTTGGTCAGTTTAACACCAAGTTTTTCAAGGTGAAGAACTGCAACTTTTTCATCAAGATGTTTAGATAAAATGTAAACTTTATTTTGATAATTTTTATGATTTTGCCATAATTCAATTTGAGCCATAACCTGATTAGTAAAGCTTGTAGACATTACAAAAGCACTATGACCAGTCGCACAACCTAGATTTAACAAACGACCTTCAGCTAATAAAATCAACCTTTTACCATCTTGAAATGTAATTTGATCAACTTGCGGTTTAATGTTGGTCCATTTTAAATTTCTTAGTGCTTCAACCTGAATTTCATTGTCGAAATGTCCAATATTACCAACGATTGCACAATCTTTCATCTGCCTCATATGCTCAATTGTGATGATGTCAACATTACCTGTTGTAGTGATAAAAATATCGGCCTTGTCAACAACATCTTCAATTGGCAAAACTTGATAACCGGCCATTGCAGCTTGCAATGCGCAGATTGGATCAATTTCCGTAACCACAACTCTTGCACCCTGAGTTTTAAAGGCTTCAGCACAACCTTTACCAACATTGCCAAATCCGCAAATAACTGCCATTTTACCAGCAATCATAACGTCAGTTGCTCTTTTAATACCATCAATAACACTTTCTTTGCAACCATAAAGATTATCAAATTTTGACTTAGTTACTGCATCATTTACATTGATTGCAGGAACCTTAAGCTTACCTTCTTTTTCCATTTGATAAAGTCTGGCAACGCCCGTGGTTGTCTCTTCCGAAACTCCACGAATATTTTTTAAAATTTCTGGATATTCCTCATGCAACATTTTAGTTAAATCTCCACCATCATCTAAAATCATATTAGCTTGCCAATCTTTTTTTCCGATAATAGTTTGACGAATACACCAATCATATTCCTCTTCAGTTTCTCCTTTCCAAGCAAAAACTGCAATACCTGCTTGAGCAATTGCTGAAGCAGCGTGATCAACTGTTGAAAAAATATTACATGAACTCCAACGAACTTCTGCACCAAGAGCAACAAGCGTTTCAATCAAAACGGCAGTTTCTATGGTCATGTGCAAACAACCCAAAATTTTGGCCCCTTTTAAGGGTTGAGATTTGGCATATTCTTTACGAAGAGCCATTAGCCCAGGCATTTCATTTTCGGCCAATGTAATTTCTTTTCGACCCCAACTTGCTAAAGAAATGTCTTTAACTTTATAATCATTATTCATAAAAAATATTTTAAAAATTAAGATTTGTAAAAATAAATAAACCTATAAAAGGAATAATCAACGCATAGCCAAAACTAATTTTATTTTTTTTGGAAAAAAAATGTTCAGTAATTAACAAGGTTAGAATTAGTAAAACCGTGAAGAAATAAAGAATATATTGCGAGGTTGTCATTGCCAAACAAGCAATTAAAATAAATTTTATATAATCATTAAGTTGCGATTTACTAGTAAAAATTTCTGGAAATTTATTGCCAATCAAACGATAAAAAATTGCACTTGCAATAACTCCTAGAATCAATGAACTAGGGATGTTTAGGATAGTCTGCTCTTCTAAAACTCGCAAAATAATTACCAAAACCATCAGAAAAATTAAAATTTCTTTGGGAAAAACTCTATGAGTAAAATCACAAGCCATCAATATTACCAAACCTACACTGATCAGGCTATAAATAATAAATTTTTCACTAAAACCAAAGCGTAAATAACAAATTAGGAATAGCAAAGTTGTGGTTAACTCAACAAAAAGATGAATGCGCGGTATTTTGGTTTTACAAAAACGACATGCTCCAAGCGTGAAAAGCCAATTAAAAAGAGGAATTAAATCACGAGTAATAATTGTTGAATCGCATTTTGGGCAACGCGATTTTTTCCCAAAATAACGCCCAAAACATGACTCACCTCTGGGAAGTCGATATGCAAAAAGCGTTGCATATGAGCCAAATATCGCTCCAAAAGCGATTGCTAAAATTATTTCAATTACAAAATTTATCATGTCCATTTTTGCCTCATTAATTTTTTTTAAAAACTAATTTTTGTAATTAATTTTCAAAGATTTTGTTGTTATAAAAATATTTTGTTAAATAAAATAATTATTACTAGCCAATAACAGTTTTAAACAACAATTAATTTTATTTATTTTTTTCAAGATAAAGAATTACATCAGCTCTTTCTTGAGGTTTTTTAAGACCAGGAAATGCCATTTTGGTTCCAGCGATGTAATCTTTTGGTTTAGTAATAAATTGATTAATTGACTCACGATCCCATATTCCACCCTTAGCTTTAAGGCCATCAGAATAAGCAAAACCTAACATTGAACCTTTAGGGCGATTAACAACCGCATATAAATTTGGTCCAACTTTTGCACCCTCGCCTTTGTTAATATTGTGACAGCTTGCACATTTTTTAAAAATTTTAGCACCACGCTCAACATCAGCCAATTTCATTAATTCCCCAAGGTCAATTGGTTTTTCAACCTTTTTTGGCAAAGCTTTGCCATCACTGCCAATTTCAATTAGATAACCTCTTTTTAACATGACTTTAGGGCGATAAAGCAAATCAGCAAATATTACCGCAAACACAGTAACAACCAAAGACAACAAAACTGCTTTATAATTTTCGCAGGCAATTCTTAATAAATCTTTTTGTATTTTTTTTAATTTTTCTTTCATAATTAATCAAACAAAGTTGATACCGATTTTTCCTGAGCAATGTTTTTGATAGCTTGCCCAAGTAAGCTAGCAATATTGATTATTTTGATATTTTTTACTGCCAAATTTTTTTCATTTTGTTGAATTGAATTGGTAATAACCAAACTTTTTAATTTTGAATTAGCAATTTTTTCATGAGCCTTACCAGACAATACGCCGTGAGTTATATAAGCATGGACAGATCTCGCTCCCCTCTCGATCAAGGCTTCAGCAGCATTGCATAAGGTTCCACCCGAATCAACCATATCGTCAACAATGATGCATTCACGATTTTCAACTTCACCAATTATATTCATAACTTCACTAACTCCAGCAACTGGTCGACGCTTGTCAACAATCGCTAAGTCTGCATTAATTTTTTTAGCAATTGCTCGCGCTCGCACTAACCCTCCGACATCTGGCGAAACCACAACCAAATTATCACTATTAAAATTTTGCTTTATATCACTAACAAAAACTGGGGCACTGTATAGATTATCAACAGGAATGTCAAAGAAACCTTGAATTTGCCCAGCATGTAAATCAAGAGTTAAAACTCGGTCAACCCCTGCTGAGGTTAATAAATTAGCAACAAGCTTGGCAGAAATTGGCGTGCGTGGAGCAACTTTACGATCTTGACGAGCATAACCAAAATAAGGAATAACTGCCGTAATTCTTTTGGCAGATGCTCTTCTAAGGGCATCAATTGCAATCAACAACTCCATAATGTGATCATTGGCAGGGTATGATGTTGACTGAATTACAAAAATATCTTCACCACGAACATTTTCTTTAATCTCAACAAAAATTTCATGATCTGCAAAGTTTTTGACTTCAGCATCAACAAGTTTTGATGATAAATATTTGGCAATCTCTTCAGCAAGTAATTTGTTGCTATTGCAGGCTAAAAGCTTCATAAAATAAAGATTAATTTTAATATTATTTAGTTGATTTTAATATTTGATTAAATAGATTTTTGTAAAAAATATCAAGCAATAATTTATTTGAAAATATTTATTTTTATCGATATTCTTTTGGTATTCTAACTTGATATTCTTGATATTTTTATTGGTTAAGGCTTTAAAAAACTTATCAAAGTTTTAAATAAAGCTTAAATAAAGCTTAGATAAAGCTTAAATAAGGTTTAAATAAATTTTTAAATAAATTTAACCAATCTTAATTAATAATTCTAATATTTTAAAGATTATCCCTAAAAGTTAAAGACAAATAAAGCTATCTTAAATTTTGCACTTACAATTTTTAAGAAATTAGCTAAATTAATCAAGATAAAATTTTAAAAAATAATTTTTAAGCATAATATATGGCTGAAACAGAAGTTTACAATGTCATCAAAATTCTCCATATAATCGCTGTAATATCATGGATGGCTGGGTTGTTATACCTGCCAAGAATTTTTGTTTATCACACTCGCGTTAAACATAACAGTGAGAGTGATTTATTGTTTCGTGAAATGGAAATGAAACTTTTACGCTATATTATGAACCCAGCAATGATTGCAAGTTTTATTTTAGGTTTTTATCTAGCAATTCAAATTGGTTTTGCAGGGTCTTACTGGCTTCATCTCAAAATAACTTTGGTTTTAATTTTAGCTGGTTTTCATGGTTTTTTAGCAAGTTGTCGCAAAAAATTTGCTAACAACAAAAACCAATATTCTCACAAATTTTTTCGCATCATCAATGAAATTCCAACTTTAATTATGATTATCGTGATCTGCTTGGTTATCCTCAAACCTTTTTAATTTAATATCTTTTAATTATGAATAACTTAGCTTATTTTAACAACAGAGAGTTTCTTGAAAAAGAAAATATTTTCTTGAAAAAACATAATTTAGTTAAAGTCATCAGAAGTGATGATTTACTAATTGAGGTTCCTTACAGCACTGCTAATAATTTTTGTCATTGTCAGATTTACAGTCATCCTTTCATTTATCTGCACCACGATGCTTATAAAAATTTACAAAAAGTTGTTGTTGAAGCCAAAAAACTGGCTTTGAAAATTAAAATTTGGGATGGTTTTCGCCCTTATGAAGCTCAGTCTTTTATGGCTGATAAATATCCACAAATGGTTGAAGATGGCTATGTCTCTCATCCTCAAAATGGTATTGCTACTCATGTTCGTGGAATTGCTATTGATTTAACATTATGCGATCAAAATAATAATGAACTTGATATGGGAACTTATTTCGATGAAATGACTGAAAAATCTCATCATAACACCACTGATCTCAGTGAACTTCAGAAACAAAATCGCCAAATTTTAATTGACCTTATGACTAAAAAAGCTGATTTTGAATTATATGACAATGAATGGTGGCATTACAATTTAAAAATTTTTCAACGCGATGATAACAATGAAATAATTGGGGCAATAAATACTCAAGATAAAATTTATCCAAAAATTACTGAACCTTTTAACGAACTTTTATCTAAAGAGGTTCAAGAGTTTTATGCTATTTTTTCAAAAAATTATCACCCCAATAAACAATCAGTTTTTAAAAGAAAATTTTAAAAGATTTTTTTAGAGGCAATTTTTTAAAAATATTTTAAATAGAACCAAATCAAAATTTTAAAAAAAATTTACAATGCTTGAAAAAATAAATAGCCAAGAATTAGAGTTAATAATTGATCTAAGATATTTTGGAACAAACAATATTTGTCAACAAAAATTATATGACCAAGACTATGCAATGCTTCACCCACAAGCTTATGAAAAACTTAAAATTGCTAGTAAAATTGCTCGTAGTCAAAATTTAAAATTAAAAATCTGGGATGCTTATCGCCCAGTTAAAATCCAACAATTTTTTGTTGATTTTTTTGCAAATGATTTGGCAAAAAAAAATTTTTTTTCAGATCCTGCGACTGGCTCAATTCCTCACTGTCGAGGCATAGCCGTTGATTTAACCTTAGTTGACAACAACAACCAAGAATTAGATATGGCTAGTGATTTTGATGAGTTATCGCAATTAGCCCATCATAATTGTTTAACAATTTCTAAGCAAGCTCAGCATAATCGGCTTTTGCTTTTGGGAATCATGACTGCAAGTGGTTTTGATTTTTATCAAAAAGAATGGTGGCATTATCAACTCTTTAATCCCCGAGATTATCAGATAATTAAACTTTGATAGTTTGTCCTTTCAAAAATTTAAGTTTTCTTAGTTTAATTTTTAAAAAAATTTTATGTCTAGTTGATTTTAAATTTAAAATAACTAAATTTATAAAAAATATTTTTTAAAAAAACCTCTTACCCATGCAAAGATTACAACAAAAAAAACCTAATAATGGCAAAAATTTTTTCTTGTGGTTGCTGATTTTTATTGCAATCATGGCATTTTCTAATCTGCTGTCTAGCCCAGAAAACATGACTTCTAACAAGTTAAATTTTACTGACTTTATTGTTAAAGTTGAAAATCACGAGGTTAGCAAAGTTGACATTAAAGGTGATGATTTAATTGGAACTTTAAATGATGGAACGCAGTTTTATACCTTCCTGCCCCATTACCCAAACTTAATCGACAAGCTCAAAGAAAATAATGTTACAATCAATGCCATTCCTTTGGTAAGTAAAAGTGAAAAACTTATTGCTGGCTTGCTCAATTGGCTTCCGCTCTTAGTAATGATTGGCTTGTGGATTTTCTTTGCCAAAAGTGCAAGTGGCAAAGGAGCTGGAGGAGCATTTGGTTTTGGCAAATCTCGTGCCAAATTACTTCAAGAAAACAAAAATAAAGTTACCTTTACCGACGTTGCAGGAATTGACGAAGCCAAACAAGAGCTTAGCGAAATTGTTGACTTTCTCAAAGATTCAAAAAAATATACCGATGTTGGGGCAAAAATTCCGCGTGGATGCTTGTTAATTGGTTCCCCAGGAACTGGTAAAACCCTTCTAGCTAGAGCAATTGCTGGTGAAGCAGGAGTGCCATTTTTTTCAATTTCTGGTTCAGATTTTGTTGAAATGTTCGTTGGGGTTGGGGCAAGCAGAGTTAGAGATATGTTTGAGCAAGCAAAAAAATCTGCACCTTGTATTGTTTTTATCGATGAAATTGATGCGGTGGGCAGACATCGTGGATCTGGTGTAGGTGGAGGAAATGATGAACGCGAACAAACCCTTAATCAACTTCTCGTTGAAATGGATGGCTTTTCGGATAATGAAGGTGTGGTGATTATTGCTGCTACAAATCGACCAGATGTTTTAGATCGCGCTTTGCTTCGCCCTGGAAGGTTTGATCGCCAAATCACCGTTCCTAATCCTGACATCGTTGGCAGAGAACAAATCCTAGCAGTGCATGTTAAAAAAATTACCGTGGCTAGCGATGTTGACATCAAAACAATTGCCCGAGGAACTCCAGGTTTTGCTGGGGCAGATCTTGCCAACTTAATTAATGAAGGGGCAATTATGGCTGCTCGCTTTAATCAAAAAATGGTGACCATGAAAAATCTCGAAGATGCTAAAGATAAAATTATGATGGGAACTGAACGCAAATCAATGATTATGCAACAAAGTGAAAAAGAACTCACCGCTTATCACGAAGCTGGTCATGCCATCACTGCAATCAATTCGCCAAATTCTGATCCAATTCATAAAGCAACTATTATTCCCAGAGGCAGAGCTCTAGGCTTAGTGATGCGCTTACCTGAAGTTGATCGCTTTTCAGTTACTCGTGCCAAATTACTTGATGACCTAGTTGTTGCCATGGGAGGAAGAGCAGCTGAAGAAATAATTTTTGGTTATGAAAAAGTTACCACTGGCGCATCTTCGGATATTCAACAAGCTACTCACATGGCTCGAAACATGGTTACAAAATGGGGATTGAGTGATACAATTGGAACTATTGATCACGCTGAAGATGATAGTTCGAAAATTTATCACAGTAACAAACCATATTCCGAAGAGACTGGCAAAATTATTGATCAAGAAATTAAAAAAATTGTTGATGATGCTCTTAACAAAGCCAAAAAAATTCTTCTTGATAAAAAAAATGATCTTGAAAAATTAGCAAAAAATCTTTTGGAATTTGAAACTCTTAGCGGTGAAGAAATCAAAGATTTATTGGCAGATAAAGAAATCAGAAAAAAATTAGTTAACGTAACAGGTTCGGGCTTTATTCCCAATGTTAGCGGTGATAATTGATTTGCAAAATCAGTTGATTAATTTTAAAAAATTTTTAAATATTTTTAACAATAATAAATAACTTTGTTTTATTAAAAATAACATTTAAAATAATTTAACCACAACAAATAAAAATTAAAAAAATATTTTATGCAATTTGAAGTTCAAAAAAATACCTTGTTAAAAGCGCTTGCAGATGTCAATGGTGCAGTTGAAAAAAAGAATACTATTTCTGTTTTACAAAATATTAAAATTGATGCCAAGCAAGGTAAAATCAATCTTTATGCCACTGATATGGACATTTTAGTGCATTCAAGTTTTGATTGTCAGATTACTAAAGAAGGGTCAACAACTGTTCCAGCGCAAATGTTCTTCGACATTGTTCGCAAAATTCCCGATACCATAGTTAACATAACCCAAGAAAGCGAGACAATTCTGCATCTGAAAGCTGGAAAATCAAAATATAATTTACCATGCATTGATGCCAATGAATTCCCAAATCTCAGCGAAGGGGAATTAAGTGAAGAATATGAAATTGATGGAGCAAAATTTTCGCGAATGATTGATAAAACTCGCTTTGCAATATCAAATGACGAAACTCGTTATTATTTAAATGGCTTGTTTGTTCAAGCAATTAAAAATGATGAAATTAACGAACTTAGATGCGTTGCAACTGATGGTCATCGCCTTGCCCTTGCTACTTGCTCAACACAAATAAACCAAAATTTTGGCGTTATAATCCCTAAAAAATCAGTGAATGAAATTCGCAGAATTATTGATGGTTGCGAAAAAATTAAAATCCAAGTTTCACGAGTTAAAATCAAGGTAATCGCTGGCAATACTATGCTCATTTCAAAATTAATTGATGGCGAATTTCCAGATTATGATAAAGTTTTGCCAAAAAATAATCCCCATCCTATTAAGCTTAGTAAAAAGAATTTCTTTGATTCAATAGATCGTGTTTCTACGGTTGCCAATGACAAACATCGCTCACTTAAATTAGCCATTGAAACTGGCAAAATTAATTTACAAGTTAGCACTAACGAAGGGTCATTTGCTCATGAAGAAATTGATATTGAATACAATAATGACAAAATTGAAACTGGATTTAATTCGCGTTATCTTCTTGAAGTAATTGGTCAAGTCGATAAGGAAGAATTAACAATTCATTTCAAAGATGCCTTTTCCCCTGCTCTAGTTGAGGCCAAGGAATTAGGAGCGGTTTATGTAATTATGCCAATTAGAATTTAAGATAAATCAAAATTGTTAAACACTTCAACCATCAACAAATTAGTTCTTAAAAATTTTCGTAATTTCATCGCTCAAAAATTTATTTTTGAACAAAAAATAATCCTCTTTACCGGTATCAATGGCTCAGGCAAAACTAATTTATTGGAAAGTCTTAGTTTGCTTGGCAGAAATCAGGGTTTGAGGGGTGCAGAATTTGACGAAATGCTCAACAACCAAAGCCAACAATTTAGCATATTTGCTGAGCTGGAAAATAGTGATTATATTGAAAATATCGCCATAAGCTTTGAACAAAATATCAAGAAAAAAAATCTTGAAATTAACGGTCAAGCTCTATCAAGTAAAAGACAGGATTTAAAAAATTATCTACCCAACTTTATATTTTTAACTCCGCAACTTGAGCAATTATTTATCTCTGGTAAATCAAATCGCAGAGACTATCTTGATCGTATTGTCAGTGACATTGATTTGCTTCATCAAACTCGACTTAATGATTACCAAAAACTCCTCAAAGAACGCTTAGCAATTTTACAAAAATATCAATTGCAAAGCTCAGCTAATAAATGGCTTGAGGCAATTGAGGCAAAAATCGTTGAAAGCGGAATTGCCATAGCTTCAGCTCGAATTGAAGCTTTAGAATTTTTTAATAAAGCAATTAAAACTTTTAATTCAAATTTTCCACAAACAACTCTTAAGGTGATTGGCGAAATTGAAAATATTGTTATGAAGCAAAGTTCTTTACAAATAGAAAGTTTTTATCATCAAAAATTAATTGAAAATCGGCAAATTGATCTACAAAATTTTAAAACAAATTTTGGAATACATCGTGGTGATTTTTCAGCAATTTTTGATAAAAAAAATATTTGCGCTACCAAATCCTCAACAGGTGAACAAAAAGCCATAATGACTGCAATTACTATTGCGAGAGCTAAAATTTCTGCCCAATATCGCAATCAATCAACTATGTTAATTTTTGATGAAATAGTTTCTCATCTTGACGATAAAAGAAAAGTTGATTTACTTGAAGAAATAAAGGATACTAACTTGCAAAGCTTTTTTAGTGCTACTGATTTAGAGCTAATTCCTCAAGACTTTAAAACAAAGCTATTGGCAATAAACATAACTTGAACAAATTATGAAAAAAATTTTAGTTATAGGTAGTGGAGCGATTGGCTGTTTTTTTGCCTCTAAAATTGCCGATAAAACCGATTTAACTATGTTATGGCGTAATGATTATCAGCATGTCATTGATCATGGAATTAAAATTATTAGCGACCGCAAGGAAACAATTTTTTTTCCAAAAATTATTAACAATTTAAAAGACTATCAAGAACAATGCGATTATGCAATAATCGCTACCAAGGTCTTGCCATCAATAGATCTTATCGCAATAATCAAGGAACTTAAGCATCTTCCCAAAAATATTGTATTAATTCAAAATGGCATTCATATTGAAAAAGAAATTTATAAAAATTTTCCACAATGTTCACTGATTAGTGCATTGGCATTTATCGCAGTTAGTAAAGTTTCATGTGGGGTTTTTGAACACTTCGCTTATGGTAGATTAACCTTAGGCAATTTTCCATCAGGTATAAATCAAGACTGCCTTGATCTAATCGCTTTATTTAAAGCTAATAATCTTGAGGCAAAAGCTAGCGAAAAAATTGAAGAAGATCGTTGGAAAAAATTAGTTTGGAATGCTTCTTTCAATCCGGTTTCAGTTTTAACAGGTGGATGTGATACCAAAAAACTGCTCGACAATAAAAATTGCAAAGATTTGTTGCAAAAAATTATGAAGGAAATTATAGAATTAGCATGCCAAGATGGCTATAATCTTAGCAATGATTTAGTTAACAAAAATATTGAGGATACTTTGGTAATGCGTCCATATAAAACCAGTATGCTTTTAGATTTCGAAGCAAACAGACCAATGGAAGTTGAGGCAATTGTTGGTAATGCCTTAAATTTTGCCAAAAGTAAATCAATTTCAACCCCATATCTTTCATCAGTTTATGCCTTACTCTCTTGCTATTAGACTTTCAATAATTTTTAGTTTGTTTTTCAATGTTACTCTTGCTAAAGCTTTTGCTCAAGATAGCTCTGCTAACAATGCAATTAATTCTAAAAATCCGTCGACAATTAAACAAGCTAGTCCAATTTTAAAAAGCGAATCAGCTTCAACTAAATCAGCTTCACCAATTGTTAGTCCTGCAATTAAAAGCCCAGCAATTCCTTCAAAAATTGCCAGTCCTGTTAATTCAGTTCCTTCACCAAGCTCAAATACTATCCCTAACCCTATTCCTAACCCAAATCCTAACCCTAACCTAAATCCTAATCCTACAAATAATCAAGGATCTAACAACAATCCCTTTAAAACTCAAAGCCCAGCCAGTAATACTGCACCAAATCAAAATCCTAGCACTTCTCCTTCAGCTCAAACAACTCAAGCTTCGTTAAATAATTCTTCAACGGTTGATAATAATTCTAGTAATTCAAATCCAAATCAAGCAAATCCAACAGAAAATAAATTAAACAATAATAATCAATCACCAACAACAGTAAATAATGAATCTTCTGCAAATCCAATTGACGCCAATAATCCTAAAATTGTTAAAAAACCAACCAAGAAAAAAAATAAAAAAACTCCAACTAAACCCAAAAAAAAGCCTGAAATCAAAGAGGTAAGCAAACTACAATCACCGGAGATTGTAAAGAAAAATTTTATTACCGAATCAGGTAGAAATATTGCCAGTGATTATTTTTTACAAATAATTCCTAAAAAAAGTTGCGATAATTTAACTAATACCGAGTGTTTTCGTAGAGATCGTAAAAATGAAGAGCCCTATTTTCATAAAACACAAATTTCGATATTCAATAATCGTATTTTAGCTGAACAATTCTTCAGCTCAACCAACCCCAATAAACGAATTTTTTTAAAAGTTAACAATGGTGATTATCAATTAAAAACAACCAATGATAACCTAATATCTTTTACTGTAAAAAATGGCTTAGTAAGCGATTTAGTTCTAGTTTCAGGCAATCTTAATCGTGAGGTTATTATAGCTTCTAAATGCCAACTTGCTGAAAAATATTATGGTTATTATCTTGCCCATAATCAACATCCCAAAATTAGCGAAACTAACTACTTTAGTAACAAAAATAATTTTAATGGCGTAAGAAATCTGGTTTTGTTTAGCAATATTGAAAATATTGACGATTTAACTTTGCAAGACATCATGGCCGTAGAAATAGAGTCTTACAGCAACATCATAGCTGTAGAAAATCTTAATCTTTGCAAAAGACCAAAAAGCGATATTTTAGATGTTCGTCCAGTTAGCAAAATGGAATGTCGTAAACGTCAAGAATGCTTAATACTTCTCAACAGCAATCCAGACTTCAAAGATAAAATTATTGATGAATCTTGTTTAGGATATTTTGACAGCAAAAGAGAAGATTTTGTAACATGTTCTATGCAAGATGATTGTGAAGATTATGCAATTATTAAAAATTGCGAAGTCAAGATGGTTGCAGGAGAATAAGGCAAGTTTAGTCAAATATCATTTCAATTTTGCAAATCTTTTTTTTGGGTAGTTAATTTTAAAAGAAATCATGAGGGGTTAGATCGAGAATTTGACCCCCACGATTCATTAGGTTTAACTTCCGTTAAACCTAAGGAATTCTCTCCCCCTCAAGGAGTGAGCTTACTGCCCCAGTTCTTTACGAGACACAAAAAATAATGTAGGGGTGCGAGACACATAACCCGAGGCCCATAACCCAAGTTAATTGATCAGGTTTTAGAATTTAATACCAATTCAATCTTTAAAAAACCAAACTAAAATATTAACTTTCAAGAGAGAATTATAAAAAAACTTTTTTAAAAAAAATTTGTTGACTTTTGGAACAATTATAAAATGATTAAGTTAATGAAAGTTAGTCTAAATTATTTTTTCTATTTAAGATGATTAATTTTTAGAAATTATTCTAATTTCTAATTTTAAAAAATACTTTCAAATAAAAATATTTAAATATCTGCAAAATAATACTCGAGATTGTCTTTGCTGGATTATCCCTGGGTCATCGCCAGGGAGATATAGTGCTAATACCATTTAAACTTACAAATGAACCAATTAGGTATTTATAAATTAAGCTTTATCTTTTTGGCTAAAAATCTCTAAAACCTAGTCAGTCGTGCTAACGGTAGCGACATGTTTAAATAGTCGTGCTAACGGTAGCGACATGTTTAAATAGTCGTGCTAACGCAACGACAAGGCTTCAGCTGTATAGTTATACAGCTTCATTTTTTAAAGATTTTTATCTTAAAAATATCTTGCTTAATTTATCATTTGTTAAGTTGAAATAGTATAACTTATAAAAAAATTTATAAATTCTTAATTAATTATCCATATGATCAAAAATTCCAAACTAAATAATTTTTTTGATAAAATTTTTAACAATGTTTTAAGTAAATTTTTAGAGAATAAAATCTGCGAAAATGCTACTCCAAGTTACTCAGCTGAGAGCAAAAAAAATAATGATAGCTCTAATTCAAATTTCAATAACTCCAACATAATCAACGCTAGCATTAACAGCCAAAAATATGATTTTGACAACAACATCAAAGCCTTGCAACTGCTTTTGAAAGTAATTTGCCTTTGTGCTTTTTTACCTTACAGCATTTTTGGAATGTTTTTTATCAACAACAGCTTTGTATTTATCCCCTGCTTAATAATGGCTACTCTCAGCGTTCTTTTAACGATGTACACATCGATTAAAATTCAATTTTGTGAAGAAAGCTTTAAAAATAAACTTTCAAGCAAATTTGAAACTCTTAACAAATTTTTAGCACTTAATCAAAATAAATTAGCTAAGCTTGAAGGCTATGAATTAGTTGAAGATCTTACCAAAGAAAATTTTAAGGATTTTTTAACGAGTGATTTAATTACTTCATCACTAATTCAACCTGAAAATAAAAACCCGTCTTCAGTGACTCTGGATTTTGGGGTTATTGATGTTGATCTCAAAAATCCGAAAGATTTTGATAAAAATATTAATGATTTACAAACTGCAAATCTCAAGTAAAAAAATTTACCTTAAAAATTAAAACCCAATAATTAATTTCAAAATTAACTATCCACTCTTGAAATTTTACCACCCTTCAAAATTTGTGATAAAAGGTTGGCAAATCTTCGCTAAATCAGCTTTAAATTCATCATCTAGCAATGGATAATAATTATCTAAAATTGCTTGATGGTAATTTGCTAACCATTTTTTTTCAGGATAAGTCAACATTTTAAAATCGATCAACTCGGCTTCAAATGGTGCAAAACTTATGGTCTCAAAACCTAAAAAATTATCATCAATTGCCACTACTCTTTGTAAATTTTCCAAGCGAATGCCATATTCATTAGCCAGATAAAATCCCGGCTCATTTGATAAAACCATATTTGGCAATAATGGACAATTATTTCTTGAGCTAATTGCACATGGTCCCTCATGAACACCTAAAAAAGCACCAACTCCATGGCCAGTTCCATGCTGATAATCAAGCCCAAATTGCCATAAATAAAATCTTGCCAAACTATCAAGATTTATTCCAGCCAATCCTTTAGGGAATTTAACTCTCGCCAGTGCTAAATGCCCTTTTAAAACAAGGGTATAATGTTTTATCATTTCGTGATTTGCCTTTCCAACTAACAAAGTTCTAGTGATGTCAGTAGTTCCCATAAAATCATGACCAAGATATTGTCCACCTGAGTCAATTAAATACAGCGAATTTCCAGTAATTTGTTTTTGCTGACCTTTAACAGCATGATAGTGAATAATTGCTGAATTGCTAGCAAATCCTGATATTGCTTGGAAACTTTCACTAAAAAAACTTTTATTTTCTTTACGAAATTCCAATAATTTTTCCTGAGCTTCTAACTCATCAATAACTTGCTTATTAACTATTTTTTTAAACCATAAAATAAACTTGCTTAAAGCAAGGCCATCAAGGTGATTAGCTTTTTTCATTCCCGAAATTTCTGCCTGATTTTTAACAGATTTTGCAAGCTGAATTGGCGATAATTTATTATTGATTATGAAATTATTTTTTTGCAACAAATCAAAAATAAAATAATTTGTTGAACTAAAATCTACATCTATTCTATTGACAGTTTTGCGGATAATTTTAAAACGCAAATCTAAACAATTCTCAGCTATGCAGTTAATATTCTCAATATTCAAGCCTTTTATTCTTTTTTCATCAATAAATAAATCTATCGCTAAATCTTTATAAAGAATAGCATATTTCAATAACAATGGAGTATACTCAAGATCTTTTGCTCTAATATTTAGTAACCAACACAAGTCATCAGATCTTGTGATAAGTAATGCATCACCAACAATATCTTTTACAATTAATTTTCTTTTCTCAAGTGAAGTTATTCCCGTTAATTGACTATTTAAAGCCATAATCTTACTAACCTTAGATGCTGGTCGATCTTGCCAAATTTCATCAATAAAAATTTCATCAAGAAATTTTATATTAGCGTTGTTCAATTTCTCTAATTGGCTAACAAAATTAATTGAACAAAGCTTGCTAAAAATCTCAATTTTTTGTTGACCAAGATTAGCCTTAAGATATGAAATTACGCTAGTTTGAGCGATATCAATTATTTCATATTCTTCACTATTTAACTGATTTTGAGCTTGCAAAAGATATCTGCCATCAGTAAAAAAATAGCTTTTGGTTAATCCAAAAATAACCATCGCATTAGATCCGCTAAAACCTGTTATTGCCTTGATGCGCTCTTGATCTTGGGCAAGATATTCGTTAAAAAATTCATCAGTATTTGCTAAATACAAAAAATCAATTTTACGTTTTTTAAGATAGTTTTTGATGTCTTTGAGCATAATTGTTATTTACAAGCGAATAATTAAATTTAAAATTGTAATTGGAAATTTTTTTAAGTCCAATTGCAAAAAAAAGATCTTCAAAAATATTTTGAAAATGGTATTAGTACAATAATTCTAGTAATTTTTAAATAGAATATTTTATCTGTAAATCATTTGCCAATATTTATTTTTTCAAATTATTTTTTTAAAAATTTTCTTCAAATTTTTTCACATTATTTTTCAAATTTTTTTTTAAATTATTTTTATAAAATGGCTAATAAAAAAACTGCCTATTCTTGTCAATCCTGCGGATCAATTCATTTTAAATGGGCTGGAAGATGTCCAGATTGTGGAGCTTGGAACAGTATGGTTGAAGAATTTTCAGAAGGAGGAAATTCTCATTTTTCAAGAATTGGCGATGATAAAAATACTAAAAACAATGCCCAAAAAAACACCAAGAAAGCAGATCTTGTTAGCCTGAATGGCGATGCCAAAGATTTCCCACGCGTTAAAACTAATCTTGGTGAACTTGACCGTGTTTTAGGAGGAGGATTAGTGCAAGGCTCAGTAGTGCTAATTGGTGGTGATCCCGGAATCGGTAAATCAACATTATTGCTTCAAACTGCTGAAAATCTTGCCAAGAATAATAACACGATCATATACATTTCTGGAGAGGAATCAATTGATCAAGTTCGCTTAAGAGCCAAAAGGCTTGGACGAATGACTGATAATATAAAACTTGCTTCAAATACCAATATTAGTGAAATTATTAATGCCATAAATGATGAGGTTAAAAACCAAGATTCTCGACCTTCAGTTGTTATTATTGATTCAATTCAAACCATGTTTGTTGAAGAGTTGTCTTCTGCTCCAGGAACTGTTTCACAAGTTAGAGCTTGCGCTGGGGAATTAACAATTTTTGCCAAAAAAAACAATATCACTTTATTGATCGTAAGCCATGTAACTAAAGACGGACAAATTGCTGGACCAAAGGTTTTAGAGCATATGGTTGATACTGTTTTGTATTTTGAAGGTGAAAAGGATTTACAATTTCGAATATTACGCTCCATAAAAAATCGTTTTGGAGGAGCAAATGAAATTGGGGTTTTTGAGATGAACGAGATTGGCTTGTCAGAAGTTTTAAATCCCAGTGAATTATTTTTAACTTCTTATGATCGCGATACCAGCGGAACTGCAGTTTTTGCAGGAATTGAAGGCAGTAGAGCAATTTTGGCAGAAGTTCAAGCCTTGGTTGCACCTTCATTTATTCCAAATCCCAGAAGGGCTGTGGTTGGATGGGAAATAAATCGTTTGGCAATGATTATCGCTGTTTTGAATAACCGCTTTGGATTAAATTTATTCGATAAAGAAGTTTATCTCAACATCGTAGGAGGATTAAAAATTATTGAAACCTCAGCTGATCTAGCAGTTGCTTGCGCTTTAATTTCCTCAGCTCGCGATATTGCCCTGCCTTCATCAACAATTGCCGTTGGTGAAATCGGTTTAACAGGCGAAATTAGAATGGTCGGCAATCTTGAAGGCAGACTCAAAGAAGCTCATAAACTTGGTTTTAAAAATTGTTTAATTCCTAAAGCCAATGAGAAAAATAAAAACTTTGCTAACCTCATTAAATCCTTACCTGAATTAAATATTAATTTTGTCTCGCATGTTCGCGATTTAGCAAAGTTTTTACGCAAGAATTAACTTTGAAATTCATATTCAATTAACGACGATTATTTCTGCCATGATTTGAGGAATTTCTACCTCTTCTTGGTTTACGTCTTTGTGAATTGACATAATCGCGATTGTTGTTATGGCGATGATGCTCATTATGCAAAGATTTATCGGCATTTTTTATTCCCAATATTTTTTTAATCTTGTCAATTAGTGATTTGAAAAATCCAAGTTCTTTATTTTTATAACCTTGACGATGTGAATTACGATTTGTACTTTGATTACCCTCGCGATTACCTTGACGATTACCCTCGCGACTACCTTGACGATTACCCTCGCGATTACCTTGACGATTAACCTCCTGATTAACAAACGAATGGGATTGCAAATCTTCATGCTCTTTATCACTTGATTGATCTTTATTTTCTGAATTATGTAAATGTTGATGACGATTTTTATTATGACGCTTATGATTTTTATGGCTAAAATCATTTTTTTCTATAGCATTAGCTTTTGCCAAATAGGAATTGCCCTGAGAATTATTCTGAGAATTATTCTGGGAATTGCCCTGGGAATTTCCCTGGGAATTTCCCTGGGAATTATTTTCATCATTTTTTGCAAAATCACTATGGTTTAGTGAATCAATTTTGTCTTTTTTGAAGCAATCGAGAGTAGGGTTTTTAACAAATGAATCATGGTTAATTTTTTCCTGAAATTCATTGCCTAATTCAGATTTTGATTGCAAATTATTGATGCTATTTGTTCTTTCATTATTTTTATTTGCAGACTGGTTTGATGAAATTTTAAAAGGTAAATTATTAAGATGTTGTACTGGTTTCGGATTTTCAGCTCTCTCAACTTTTTTAGATTGATTATCACGACCAGAAGAGATTTTTCTTGCTACAAAATTATTGCTTGAGATATTTTGATTGTTGTTTGGTTTCATTATTTTTATAAATATATTTTTAATTTTGGTGAGGCTAGCAGTCTTTAAATTTAGGATTATTTTTGCGAACTAAATAATACCATTTCAACTAATAAATGAACCATTTAGGTATTTATAAATTAAGCTTTATATTTTTTAGTCGTGCGTAAGCACGACTTTTAAAAATGTCGTTGCGTTAGCACGACTTTTAAAAATCGTGTCGCTTGCGTAAGCACGACTGGCAATAATATTTTGCTTAATTTATCATTTATTAAGTGGAAATGGTATAACAATTTTATTAAATTAATAATATTATTTAGATTAGTTGAGATTTTTAAAATAACAAAATTTTATTTGTTATTAAGAGGAATTATTTCAGCAATTTTAAGAACTATTCTTTCACTAACACCCTGATTTTGAACAAGAATTTTAGATGCTTTTTTAGCATAATCTTGAGCTATTTTTTTTCCACTTAAAAAATCTTTAACAGTTAAATAAAGTTCAGTTTTGTTTTTAACAATTATTGCTGATTTATTGTCAACTAACTCTTGATAAATTTCCGCAAAATTTGCTACACCCTCACCTGATATTACTGCACAATTTTGTTTTATTGCTTCAAAAGGATTATGTCCACCAATTGCGAACAATGATCCAGCAATAAAAGCAAAATCTGCTAAGTAATAAAATATAGACAACTCATTTAAGGTGTCAACCAAATAAAGACTAGTTGAGGGTAAAATACTTTGTTGTTTACTTCTTATTGCATAAATCAAATCACCAGCATCATTAATTACCTGATTCAAACGGTTAGGATGCCTTAGAACAACTATTGTAAGCAAATTACTAAAATCATTAAGTAATTGACGATGAATATCAAAAATTATTTTTTCTTCTTTATCATGTGTTGAAGCGCATAACCAGATTGGGCGATTATCGATCTGAGCTTTTAACTGATCAAGCTTATGAAAATCAAGATTATAATCTTTGCTTTGCGATTTAAGATTACCTAAAAACAATACTTGATGCTTTGTCAAATTCTGAATTTTTGCTTGTTCTTCACTACTTTGAGCAATGATTATTGAAAAGTAATCAAAAATGTTAATTCCTAATTTTGTTATTTTTTGCCATATTCTAAGTGATTTATTAGAGATTCTTGCATTAACAAAAAAAACTTTAATCTTTCTTGAATAGCCAGTTAAAATAATATTTGGCCAGAGTTCTGATTCAACAAATATTATGGCAATTGGTTGCCAAAAATTTAAAAATTTATTGATGCTAAAACTTAAATCAATTGGTAAAAATTGATGAATAATTTGCTGATTATAATTTTGAATTTTATCACTAATTATTTTAGCTGAGGTGGTAGTTGTGGTGGTAATTACAACTTGAATTTGGTGATTAAATTTGATTAATTCTTGAGCTAAAGTTAGAGCTGTATTAGCTTCACCAACACTGACAGCGTTAATCCAGATTGTTTTCTTAAAATTATTTCTAACATTGCTAAATTTTGGTGATTGATAGCCAAATCTTTCAAGAATTCTTTGACGATGTTCTTTACCACGATAAAGCCTAATCAAGAGAATTATTATGATCAATGGCAAAGCAATCAATAAAATTAATCGATAGCAAGTAAGGCAAATTTTTAGGGCTTTATTCATCAATAGCCTCCAGCATTTTTTATAAAAAATTTTTTAATTTTTTTACTGGAATTAATCATCCCCAAACCAAGATCTCTCATTATCGCTAAACTCAAACTATCACTTTCAAAAATGCTATTCAAAATATCAGTAGCTAACAACATTTTTTTACTTACAACTCTAAAAGATTTATGATAATTTTCTAAAAATGCTTGATCAGTATAATTAAGTCCACAAAGAATATTTTTTTGCAATAATTCTTGTAAAATTTCAATTCCAGCAATTGCCAAATTAAACCCCTGCCCTGCAATTGGATGAATTCCACATCCAGCATCACCAATTAAAATGGCGTTTTGATGGTAAAATTTTTGAGCTTCAACTAAAGTTAAAGGATATGAAAATTTTTCGGAGATAACCTGACATTGCCCTAAACAAAATTCCATTTTTTTGTGAAGCTGTTGCAAAAAATTTTCCTGATCTAAATCTTTAATAACTTCAGCTTGATTATTTTTAGCAATCCAGACAATTGAAGATTGATGCTGATCTTGCAGGGGTAAAATTGCCAATGGTCCACCTCGTAAAAATTTTTCGTAGGCAATATTTTGATGAGGTAATTGGTGATTGATTTTAAAAACCATCGCTATTTGCTGATAATTTTTTAAGCGCGTAGGAATTGAAAAATATTCGCGAAGCTTAGAAAATCTGCCATCACAGGCCAATAGTAATTTTGCTTTAATTTCTTGGTTATCAGCTAATTTAACAATAACCTTGGCATTATCATGAGCATTTTCGTCAACAAAATCAATGCTTTGATAATGATTTGGACAAAAAATAGTAATATTTTTTTGAAGCAATAAACGCTTTTTTAGGGCTTCAAAAATATAGTGGTTTTCAATGATTTGCCCTAGCTGATTGTTAACTGGATCGACCTCATTACCAATAAAATCAAGGACAAATGGCGATTTATCGTCAGTAATTTTTATATCGCTAATTCTACCAGCATAAGCTGTTAGGTCATCATAAATATTAATTTTTTTAAAAAACTCTAATGATTTTGCAGAAATTGCATAAGCTCTTCCATCCGCTGGTTTTTGTTGAGCGAAGATATTTTCTTTTTCAACGATAGCAATTTTTAAATCATTGGCAATATCAGCTAGAGCTAATGCACAAGCCATTCCCGAGTAAGAACTGCCAACAATAATAATATCAAAGAAATTTTTCATTTTACAAAATAATTTTTCTAAATAACAATTTCTAAATTCAATAGATTTGGCAATAAAATTGCAAGACTAAAAAAATAATTTGCAATATTGCATTAATTTTAAATTTTTTTTAATTCTAAACAAGTCTTAATAAAAAAATTTGTTAATATTTATCAATTAAATTAATAATAACATTTCCACTAATAAATGAAACAACTAGCTATTTATAGAGGAAACTAGTATTATAATCTACACAAGAGCCTTATACGCCGAAGAACGCAAGGCAGTTGAAGCCTATCTTGGTAGAAAATATGTGATAAAAATTTCTTAAAAAAACAATAAATATAATTTTTAATTCTATGCCCCATATTATCATCGAACATTCGAAGAATATTTTTGAAAAAAATTTGCTGAAAGTTGGTCAAGAAATTCAAAAAATTATGGCAGATATTAGTGAAGGAAATTTCGATCCAGACCAAGTTAAGATCCGCTGTATTCAATATCAAAACTATATTGTTGGTTTAGAAAAAAGTGATGAAAATTTTATCCATATTTCTATAAAAATTTTGTCGGGACGAAGTCTTGAAATTAGAAAAAAACTGTCTTTACAAACTTTTGAAATAGTAAAAAGTTTTTACGAAAATTTAAATTCACCACAAAAAAGATGCGATATTTCCGTTGATATCATTGAGATGGAGCGCGATGTTTATAAAAAAATAACTATTGAGTAAAATTGTTTTTTTTGTAATTTTAAAGATGCAAATTGGTACAAGATGATTGCCTGTTGTTATCAAACCATGAAGTTATTGGGGTTTGATCGGATTCTTCTGAATCGATAAAGCTTTTATCAAGGCTAGTTTAATACCAAACCGCTAAATCTTTGATTGAAGGAATCGGTGAACTTTGAGTTAAATTTTGTGCAACAGTGATCTTCATTCTTTTTATCAATCTCGACGAGGAAGTTACTCCTGCAACTAAAATCCCAATTATCAAAATAACTATTGGGAGCTCAATCAGGGGAAAGGCTTTGAATGATTTTTTATTAAATTTCATAATCTTGTTTTAAGTTTAGTTAAAATAACGTTCTAAAACAATATTTGAAGATTTTTTTAAAAAAGTTTTAAATCAAAATTATAGTTATTGATTTTTAAATCATTTTTTTGGGATCAACCCATTCATCAAATTGTTCTTTGGTTACCAACCCTAAATCAAGAGCTGATTGCTTCAAAGTTGTTCCTTCTTTATGGGCTTTTTTAGCAATTTTTGCGGAATTATCATAACCAATATAAGGATTAAGAGCGGTAACTAACATTAAAGAATTATTAAGAAGTTCTGTTATTCTTTGTTGATTAGCAACAATTCCAACTAAACAATTATCGATAAAACTGTTAATGCCATCGGATACCAGATTTATTGACTCGATAACATTACGAATAATCATTGGCCGAAAAACATTTAACTCAAAATGCCCATTCATTCCACCTAAAGTAATAGCATGATGATTGCCAATCACTTGGCAAGCAAGCATAGTTAAAGCTTCACACTGGGTTGGATTAACTTTCCCAGGCATAATTGATGAACCGGGTTCATTTTCTGGTAAAGAAATTTCACCAAGTCCTGATCTTGGACCAGAAGCTAAAAAGCGAATATCATTAGCAATTTTCATCAAGGCTGTAGCCGTGGTATTTAAAGCTCCTGAAAAATTAACCAATTCGTCATTGCAAGCTAGCGCAAAAAATTTATTTTTATGAGTATAAAATGCCTCGCTATGATTTAAACCAAGAAGTGCCAAATTAGAATCTTTAACTTGCCAATCACCGTCTTTTAGAGAGCTACGACATAATTTTAAATTCAATAAGTCTTGATGGATTTTTTTTAGATTTGTAACTTCGGTAATTTTTTTAGCAAAATTTTCAGCGAATTGCTCATGACAATTTAAACCCGTTCCAACCGCTGTGCCACCTTGCGCTAAATGAGCAACATAAGCAATGCTTTGCGAAACAAAAACACTCGCCGATTGAATTTGAATTTTATAAGCCGAAAATTCCTGACCCAAAGTTACGGGTGTAGCATCTTGTGTATGAGTTCGCCCAATCTTGATAATATCTTTAAACTCATTTTCTTTTTTAGCTAATTCATTGGCAAAGCGAATTAAGCTTGGCAATAATTTTTGATAAGTTGCAAGCACGCAAGCAACATGCATTGCTGTAGGGAAAGTATCATTTGAGCTTTGCCCTAAATTAACATGATCATTAGGATGGATTGGCGATTTACCACCTTTTTTGCCAGTAGCTTTTTCATTGGCAACGCTGGCAATAACTTCATTAACATTCATGTTAGTTTGCGTTCCAGAGCCAGTTTGCCAAACCACTAACGGAAAATGATTTTCGTAAAACCATTCAAATTTATTTAGAATTTCATCAACCGCTTCAACTATTTTATCCGCTAAATCTGGAGAAAATTTTTTAAACTCATCTGATTTTGGATCTTGCAACATCAGCTCTTTATTGGTTAAGGCACAAGCTTTTTTGATTAAAAGCATTGCCCTAATTACTTCTTTAGGCATTTTGTGCGAAGCATCTTGATTACAAATTGGAAAATTTTCTATGCTTCGCTGAGTTTGCGCGCTGTAGTAGGCATCAACTGGAACTTTAATATCTCCAAAGGAATCATTTTCAAGACGAAATTTTTCTGACATAATAAAATAAAATTAAAGTTAGTAAAATAGAATATTTGTTATTTAGTTTTAATTAATATTGTTTGTAATTAACTACAAGCAATATTTATGAATTCATTAGCATCTAGACTAGCACCTCCAACCAACAGCCCATCAATATTGGCTATTTTTAAAATTTGTGCTGAATTTTTACTAGTAACCGATCCACCATAAAGTATTGACAATTCTTTGATATTTTTAAAATTACTAGTAACTAATTCCCTAATAAATCTTGCTACTTCAGCGATTTGATCAACATTAGCATTATTGCCAGTGCCAATAGCCCAGATCGGCTCATAAGCAATCAAAATTTTATCGATTTCATCGGCATCTAAAAGAGTCTGGCGAAGTTGATTTTCTAAAAATTGTAAATAATTTTGCGAAGCTCTGCATTCACTATTTTCACCAATACAAAGAATGGGATTAATTTTAAAACCAAGAGCATTTTTTAATTTTTTAGCAATGATTTCATCGCTTTCAAAATAATGCTTTCTTCTTTCGCTATGACCTATTATAACATACTGACAACCAACATCTTTTAACATTTTTACACTTACATCACCAGTAAATGCTCCATTTTCAGCAAAACCGCAATCTTGTCCGCCAATCTTGATAACTCGACTGTTAAAAATAATCTCATTAAATTCATCAACTGAAAATTCTTCAACTTTTCGTCCTTGTTTTTTGGCAACTTTTTCTAAAAAACTAAAACCATCTTCCATTAACTCAGTATCAAGATAATCAATCAAAACACTGGGTGGACAGATTACCAAAGTTCTTTGAGTAAGATTTTCGAAATTTTTGGTGTATAGCTCAAAAAAAGTTGTTAACCACTGATCAGCCTTATCAAAATCACCGTTCATTTTCCAATTTCCAATAATGTATTTCATAGATTAATTTTTAATAGTTTGGCAAGGTCTTCAAAAATCAAGCAATAACGCCAATTACCAAGGATTTGTTGAGAATTATTTAAAAATTTCTCAGGTTCAATGATAATTTTTTTTAGATCATTAGTGTTTAACAAAAATTGCTCAGAAATATTCTCAGACCTTGCAATTTTGCTAATAATTTTTTTGGCTTCAAGAAAAATTATTTTTTGTTGATTATTTAAAGCATAATCATTGTCATCTATAGAGCTTGAAAGGTTATCCTGAAGTAATTCGTTTTGAAAAATGTTATTAAATTTATCAATAGCTTGTTGATCGATTTTATCAAGGATATGATTAGGTAATTTTTTATTATTTATAATTTCATAAAGTTGATTATCCATTATAAAATGCTGACGCGGAATATTTAATTTTTTTGCCTGCTCTTCACGCCAGAAAATAATATTTTTCAAAAACATCGATATTCTGGGATTGCGTTTGGGAAAAATAAAATTTTTTAGTAAATTTTTTTTATTATCGCTAATAACATGATCAATAAATTTTTCAATTTCTTCTAAGTAAAATTGTTGACGATTATTTTTTATTAAATTTTTATTTAACTCCAAATAGATTTCATTAAGAAAAAATACATCTAAAGTAGCATATTCTAACTGCTTTCTTGCCAATGGTCTTTTAACCCAATCACTTCGCTGTAATTTTTTATCAATTGTTTTGCCAAAAATATTTTCAACCAATCTGGCATAGCCAATATTAGCACTAAATCCACAAAAATTTGCCATTAATTGAGTATCAACAATAGACCTTGGTCTTTGTTTAGTTTTATGAAAAAATATTTGCAAATCTTGCACAGCACTATGAAAAATTTTTATGATATTGGGATCATAAATAATTGCCAAAAAAGGCTCAAGATCAAGGTTTTGAAGGCAATCAATAATAAAAATTTTTTTTTGATTTAACTTGTTTTGAAAAGCAATTTGAATTAACGATAAAATCGGAAAATAAGTATCACTTCTAATAAATTCAGTATCAAGAGCAATAACCTTGACATACTTTATTTCTTGCAACAAAAATGACATTTTATTTTGATCATCGACATATATAAAATTATAATTTAAATCTTGATCTAACAAATATTTCTCCCCATAGAATTTATACTTAAAATTTATAATTAAAAACTTATAACAAAACCGTTTTTTCAAATAAAATTTCTTAAAAAATTAACCACCCAAACCTCGACCTCCTCCTTTAAGTAAACTAGCTAGATCTGGACCTCCACCCTTTGCAGATCCTTCTTTTTTAACCTTATCAGCCCATGAAATTCTATCCCCAAGTCTTAATCTTTCAAGTTCTGCACGTTGATCAACCTTTGGCTCTTCGTCCAATCTCATTGGCTTTGCTTTTCCAACATCACAATAACGCGGAACTATATCTCCTAAAACCCTGCAATGCATAGCATTTTTAAGAATTCTATCACGAGAATAATTTTCGTAATAATCTTGAATAGTTTTTAAACTTACTTGATCTGAATTTGCATTCAGATCATAAAGCTTGTCAATGTCCTTTTGACAATCTATAATATGCTGTTTCGTTGCAAATAAATCTTTTGAGCCAAAGAAAGATTGTTCCTTTTTTTCTTTTTCTTGGTAAATTTCAATTTCCTGATTTTTAGCTTCAATTAAATGTTCAATTGTTTTTTCAATAAATTTTTCTTGATAATTTTCATTTAAATCGTCAGCCAATATTTTAATTGATTCGCTATGTAATTTGAGTATCTTATTAATTGAATTTGTTTGTAAATCTGCAACCGGCACTTTTTCCTTGATCATCTCTTCTTGATAATGATACAGCATCAAAACTTTATCAGAAAATTTTTTAAAATTTTCTTCATTAAGACTAAAAAGAAATGGACAAAGATCATCATCTTTTAAAGATTTCAATTGATTAGCACCAGCAATGTCTTTAAAAAATCTTTTAAAATCATTGGTTTCAGGACTAGGAATAAAATCTTTTAGATCTAATATTTCATCAACCATACAACCTTTTTGCCAAGCTTTAAACATTTCTTGACCATGTTTTTTGGCATTTTCGCCAAACTTTTCATCGAAATTTTTTTGTAATTCTTTACCAAGTTTTTCAATAGATTTTTGCGATGATTCTGTAATGGCATTAATTTTTTCACGAAGCTCTAATTCTTTATCCGTCAAATAAATTCCACTTGCTCCTGCTATTGCCATATAGACGATAGGGCTTTCCAATATCATTGGCGATAATAATTGTGCTGATCCATAAACCAGCTGACTTCCAGCAATTTGATCAACCGCTCCAAACAATTCGCCTAAAATTGGAGTTTCATCAAAAAACAATCGCATTAATTCATCAACTTGTGCAACATCCATTAACTTACCAAATTGACCCAGACTTTCACTTTTAACCATTTCTGACATACTTTCACCCATGGTTTGAGTTGGATCAAAAATTTGCGATAACGGATCAGCTATAAAATCAAGATATGGAATTGGCAAAAAAGGTGCAGCAATTAAAAAAATTAATAATAATCTTTTTTTAAGATGTGGATCAATCTCGTTAATAATATCAGCGGATTTATCTTCGATTTTTTTTGATTCTTCATTAACCCTAATGTTCGCTTCCTTGGTTGATAAATTAGAGGTTTTATCCATCTCTTCCATTGATGCAATAACCTGATTTAACATTGCATAATATTGCGGATAAGAAATAAAACCTGCCGTAAAATAATCATCAATACTGTTTAATCTTTCAAGATAAGCCTGATTAATTCCTTCTTTTTTTTCTGCAAATTTGAGATAAGCTCTTCGCAAATTTTGTTGCTGATCGATGAAAAAACTACTTTTGGTTGGATTGGCTTTTTTTTGTCCGATTAATCTTGCAAGTAAATCTGTGGCAGGCTTTGCTAGCTTTTTTGCACTATCAAAAGCTTGCTCTGGTGATGACTTATTTTCAAAGCCTTGGGGATCTTTAGGATTATTATTGTGACCCATAAATTACAAAAAAATTACAAAAAAAAATTTAACAACAATATCGTTGCAAAAACTTGACAATATCTAAAGCTTAATTAACTTTGTTATAAAATTCAATTTGTTTTAAACATATATAAACTCCAAGATAAATTTAAATCCATGAATAACTCATTTTTTAAAAAAACTTTGTTGTTAATTACAGCGGTTTTTAGCCTTTCCACTCTTTCTTCTTGTCAAAATTCTAACAAAGCCAAACTTGACGATGAATTTAAAATTCAAGACGATCTTTCAGGTAATCAAACATCCCAACCTTATGAGATTGTGAATAACGAGCAAGATGCAATTGCCATGAATAAGCAAGCTCAAGAAAAATCTCAAGAAGTTGAAGTTCAGGATCGTATATTTTTTGGTTATGATTCTTTTGACATTAGCACTGAATCAAAAAAAATTCTTGATACCCAAGTTGCATGGTTAAAGAGCGATGAAAAAATTAAAATTACCATTGAAGGGCATTGTGACGAAAGAGGAACTCGTGAATACAATCTTGCCCTTGGCGAAAGAAGGGCTGAATCAGCTAAACAATATTTAATTGCTCAAGGGATTAGCTCAAATAGAATTTCAGTAATTTCTTATGGCAAAGAACGTCCAGCTTTCATGGGTGCAAGCGAAGAAACATTTGCTAAAAACCGCAGAGCCGTTGTTGTAGTTGACTAAATAAAACTTATACCATTTACGCTAATAAATCAACCAATTATGGGAAATGGTATTAATTATTTTTAAAAATAATTATTTAACATAATTAGTTTTAATACCAAATCCCATCTTTAAATAAAATTATAACAAAATATTTTTGAGATAAAAATCTTTAAAAAATGAAGCTGT
>JBJTWJ010000132.1:0-1778 GCA_046081665.1 Alphaproteobacteria bacterium
ACAGCTGAGGCTTTTTAGAGATTTTTAGCCAAAAATATGAAGTTAGAATTTTAATTTTTTTAAAAGTTTTAAAGATGGGATTTGGTATTATATTTTTAAATCCTAGAATATTATTCAAACAATGTAAATTGTAATCTTTTGTAAGATTAAAACATGCTATTATGGTATTTTTATCAACAAAAACATCGAGCTAATTTATAAAAATGAGTAGCATTTTATAAAAATATATTCAATAAAAACTATTATTGAATATAACAAGTTATAATTTTTTTATATTAATTTTAAAATAAACTGTTAAAATAAATAATGTTTACTAATCACAACTTAAACCTAATTTTAACATTTATTTTTACTTTAATAATCCCTATTTTGCAGATCAATAATAAGGCTTTTGCTTTAGATAATGGTGAACAAATCACTGTTAGCGATATAAAATTTAGTGAACAAGATTTAGCAAACACAAAACTGCAAATCAAGGTAAATAAAAAAACAAATTTTAAAATCTACACTCTAAAAAATCCTTGGCGTTTGGTAGTTGATATCGAAAATGCTAACTTAAATAATCAAGATTTTCAACCGCAACTTCCAAATTTTATTAAAAACTTTCAGAGCAAAAAAAATGAGGTTTATCTTCGCTTTGAATTTGCATTACAAAAAAAAATCAATCTTGAAAAAAGTTTTTTTGATAGCAAAAACTCAATGATTACCGCAGTTATTGTTAATGAAAAGGCTGATCTATCAATGTTTATTGAAAAAAATGAAATAATTAACAACCAATCATCACCAAACAATAATGATCAAAATATTTCAGCTAATGCTCAAAATATTGATTTAGCATCGATTAATCAAAATCCGCAATATCAAGAATCTTTGGCAATCAATTCTCAAAAACTTCCTCAAATTAATTCTGAGTCAAATTCAAATTCTCCTTCAAATTCTTTAACCGCAACTAAAAAAACTATTAATCAATCATCACCACCATCAATTATTTCTGATAAAATTCCGGTGATCGTTATCGATTCTGGACATGGTGGAAAGGATCCCGGAACTATAGGTAATTATTTACGCTCCAAAGAAAAAAACATTACTTTGTCTTACTCTAAAGAATTATACAAACAACTAAAAGCTAGTAAACAATACCAAGTTTATTTAACTCGACACAAAGATATTTTTATCAATTTAAAAAAACGAGTTGAACTTGCTCGTCAAAAAAAGGCTGATCTTTTCATTTCACTGCATGTTAACGCCATTGGCGATGAAGATGTAACAGGTTTTTCAATTTACACTCTTTCAGAGCAATCATCAGACAAACAAGCTGAGCTCTTAGCAAAAAAAGAAAACCAAGCAGATATCATTCATGGCGTAGATTTTTCTGGAGCAAGCGCTGACATCATGAAAACATTGATCGATATGTCGCAACGTTCTGTAAAAAATGAGTCAGCAATTTTTGCCAATAAAGTTATCAAACATGTTAAACAAGCTGATATTGAAATTTTACAAAACACTCATCGTTTTGCTGGATTTGCAGTTTTAACTGCTCCGGACATGGCTTCTGTATTAGTTGAACTTGGTTATTTATCAAATCCAAATGAAGAAAAATTACTCAATAACCTAATTTACAAAAGAAAAATTTGTCAAACTATGGTAAAAGCTATTGAAGAATATTTTAGTAAAATTAAAAATTAACTATTGTTAAAAAAAATAAAAAATTTTTAATTAGAAAAATTAAATTCTTTGTAAATTGTTAAATTATACCATTTCAACTAATAAATGAATCA
>JBJTWJ010000133.1:0-14964 GCA_046081665.1 Alphaproteobacteria bacterium
AATACCCAAACTGGAAAAAATTTTAAAATAATTGCCAAAAAAATACTAAATAAAATTAAAAACAAATACCAATAATTTTCTTCGGAAATTAAAGCAAAATTATCAACAATTTTATTAAAATTAGTTTCACCAAAACAAAGATATATTACTATAAATGATAATAAAAAAAGTAGCGTTGATGCTGAGCTAAAACAAAAATAAGTGAAAGCAGATTTTAAAACTTTCGAATCATTACTTGCCGAACAAATCGCCAAAAAAGTGAAAATATAAATTTCACAAAAAATAAATAAATTAAAAATATTATTTGTTAATAATATTGAATTAATTGCAAAGATATTTAACAATAATACTGCATAAGTTTTTTGATTCGATTCCTCTGAAACGCTACTTTCTATATTAAAGCGATATAAGGAATTAGTAATTAATTTAATATAAGTTATTACTAATAAAAAAAATAATGATAAAATATCTAGCTGAAATTCTTGAGCTATAGAAATAGCCGATATCTCGAAGTCATTAACAATTTTTCCAAAGACAACAGTTTTTAAACTAAGCGATAAAATTATTATTAGGGATAAAATTGCAGAAGCTATGTAAATAAAATAATTTACACCGCGCTGACGTGATATAAAGCACAAAAGTGACGATATCAATGGCAGAATGATCAAAACATATATTGAGCTAGTTGTGGCTAATTTTAGCATTAGTAATGATTATTTTTTTGATTGCCTTATCATTTCTTTAAATTGCTCAAAAAGATAGAAACTATCACTTGGACCCGGTGAACTTTCAGGATGATATTGCACTGAAAATGCTGGTGAATCATTAGCTTTAATACCCTCGATGCTATTATCAAATAATGAAATATGGGTAACTTCAACATTTTTAGGAAGACTATTAGCATCAATACAAAAGCCATGATTTTGACTAGTTATTTCGACTTTTTTAGTTATTAAATTTTGAACTGGATGATTTGCACCACGATGACCTTGTGGCATTTTAATGGTTTTTGCCCCAAGAGCAAGAGCGAGAAGTTGATGACCAAGACATATTCCAAATAATGGAATTTTATTTTCTAAAATTTTTTTGATTACTGAACTTGCGTATTTAGCAGTTTGAGCTGGATCACCAGGACCATTTGATAAAAAAACTCCGTCAGGTTTTAAAGCCATTATTTCTTTATAACTTGCTTGTGCACCAACAACTTCAACTTTAAAACCTACCATGGTTAATGATCGCAAAATGTTTAATTTCGCTCCAAAGTCTACAGCAACAATTTTATAGATGCTTTTAATATTAGATTCATAACAATTTTTTGATTGTGTCCAAGTTCCTTGATCTATCCATTGATATCTTTCATTAAGACTGGCGATTTTAGCAAGCTCAACTCCATTAAGGTCTGAAGAGGATTGTAATTCATGAGAAATTTTAGAAATATCAATATTTGAAATGTCATTTTGATAAATTATTGCTACAGTTTTAGCACCATTTTCACGAATTTTTTTAGTTATCGCTCTAGTATCTACGCCAGTTATTCCAGTAATTTTATTTTTTTCTAACCAGCTTTGCAAATTATTTTCAGCTCGATAACTCGAAGGATTTGTTACCAACTCAGCTACGATAAGACCTTTGGCATATATTTTTTTTGCTTCAATGTCATCTTTATTGATACCAACATTGCCAATATGAGGAAATGTAAAATTGATTATTTGTTCACAGTATGATGGATCGCTGAGGATTTCTTGATAACCAGTAATTGAAGTATTAAAACAAATTTCGCCAGATGTTTTCCCTACAACTCCTAAGCCATAACCAAAGAAATGACTTCCATCAGGAAATATCAAAACTGCATTAACCTTCTTTTGTATAGAAATTGGTAAATGATTATCTTGAGCAATATTGCTCAACTGGTCTTTAGATAATGTAGTATGAGTTGAATCGTTCATTTTGTTATAAATTTAATCGATGACTTTATTTTTTTAAAATTTTATAATATCATAACTAAATCTTCAATAATCATTTTAAATAAATCTTTTATGGTAAAAAAAATAAATAAGATCGGTAACACTAATCAGAAAAAAAAACCTCAACAATCTAAGCTATTACTTGGAAAAAAAACGTCATATCTTTTTGATAATCCGCAATTTTCATCCTTACATGCCATTGTTAATCCTCATCAAGATGTAGATTATGTAGTGCGTTTTAGTTGTCCAGAATTTACCTCAATATGTCCTATTACTTCCCAACCAGATTTTGCTCATATAATTGTTGACTATTTACCTGATAAAAAAATTGTTGAGAGTAAGTCATTAAAACTTTATCTTTTTTCTTTTCGCAATCATGGTGCATATCATGAAGATTGCACAGTTAAAATTGCCAAGGACATAATTAAAACTATTCAGCCAAAATGGCTTAGAATTAGCGGATATTGGTTCCCAAGAGGAGGTATTCCTATTGATATATTCTTCCAGACATCAACTCCTCCTTCAACAATTTTTATCGGCAATAATCCAAGCTATGACTACAAAGCTCGTTAACAATTCAAATCAACTTTATGAAGCCAATAATTCTCCCCGAATTTGATCCAGTATTCTTTTCAATTGGACCATTAGCAGTCAGATGGTATTCCCTAGCATACATTGCAGGAGTTCTCATAACTTATTTTTTCTTAAAGAAAATTAATAAAACTGAAAAAATTTTAAATGAAAATGCCTTAGAAAATTTTATTCCCTTTATAATTATTTCAATTCTTATTGGTGGGAGATTGGGATATGTTTTATTTTATAATTTTAAATATTATCTTCAAAATCCTCAAAATATTTTAGCCTTTTGGCATGGCGGAATGTCTTTCCATGGTGGTCTATGTGGAATTATAATTGGCATGATATTATTCGCTAAAAAATACCGTTTAGAATTTTTTCAAATCACCGATAGAATAGCTATTACCGGTTGTCTTGGCATTTTTTTTGGAAGAATTGCAAATTTTATTAATTTAGAACTTTATGGACGAGTTACCGATTCAAAATTTGGAATGATTTTTCCTAATGCAGGAGATTTACCAAGACATCCAAGTCAATTATACGAAGCATTTTGCGAGGGAGTATTGATGTTTGTGATATTATTTTCTTTATTTAAATTTACCAATATTAAAAACTATCGTGGAGCTATTAGCGGAATATTTTTGTCCTTATATGGCTTATTTCGTATTTTCCTTGAAAACGTTCGTGAACCAGATCAACAGCTTGGATTTATCTTTGCAAAACTTACCATGGGACAAATCTTATCGATTCCTTTAATTCTGTTTGGAATTATCATAATTACATACTCTGTATTCAATAAAAAAAATGCTAAAAAAATATAGCTATTAAATATTAAGGCTTTTTTACAATTGAGTTCTTAAAGTTATTATTCAGCTAAGCACTCTATTTCCTTATGCTAAAAAATTATTAAACTTCTATACACTACAAAAAAAGCTAACAATCCAATGTCAATAGAATTATTTTAATTAAATACAAATTTTTTTCTTTACTGAATAAAAAAATTGTCAAGAATTACAAAATAAATTAAATTAATATTTAAAAAAAAATTTTATAAAAGCTTTAAAAAAATTATTTTTTAAGTTTAGAAATATAGTTTTTGATCAATGATTAGCAATCAAGGAGCGATATAATAATTTTTTTTCTTCGCTACAAATAAATTGAACCTATGATTTTTTTTCTTTTTGTTTTTTTGTGTTTAATATTAACATATTTAAACAATATTTGTTTTAAAATAGTTTTTTAAGACTACTCTATAAAATTGTATTTTTAGAATTTTTTAAAATTTAAAAAATCACCACAAATAACTTTCTTTAGTTACAAAATATTCATTGTAAATTATATGACAATTCAACAGATAACTGCTGTTGAAGCTAATAGTATTCTTAGAACTGATTACAACTCAGTTTTAGTTGATGTTCGAACATATGAAGAATTTAATCTTGTAGGAACCGTTAATCCTCAAGATTTTAATAATCGAATGATTCTATTACCTTGGCAGTTTTATAATGATCATCAGTTTAATCCTGATTTTTATACTACTTTAAGAAATAAACTTAATAATTTTTTTAACAAAGAAGACTTCACTACCAAATTATTTTTTATTTGTCGAAGTGGTGCAAGGTCAAATCAAGCTGGATCATTTATCAGTTCATATGGCTATACCAATTGCTATAATGTTTGTGATGGATTTGAAGGACATATTGATCAAAACCATCATCGCTCAAAAATAAATGGTTGGAAAGCCCAAAATTTACCTTGGAAACAAACATGATTCAAAATCAACACAAAGAAACAGTGAATAATTTACAACCAAATTACCTCAAAGATTTCTTTTCTTTTTGTGAAAATCATTTTGGAAACGATATTTATCAAAAATGGTTCGTTAACATTGAGATTTACAGTCATACTGCAAATGAAATCATCATAAAATGCCCTTCAAAGTTTGAAAGGGACTGGCTTAACCGTGAATTTTTTCAAAGTAAAAACTTTAAAAATCAATTACAAAAAATTTTACCACAACTTCATAAAATCTCAGCTGTTTTTATTGCAAAAGAAGATAATGATAAATCAGATTCAAAATCAAAAACCACAAGCGAAAATAATGACAAGAAAGTTATAAATCTTTCTAAATATGAAAATGTTTTTGCCTTTGGAACCGAGCTCAATAGCAAGTATATTTTTGATAATTTTGTTAGCACTAAATACAATAAAATGGCTTTATCAATGGCAAAAATTGTTGCAGGTATTGGCGATAAAAAAGAGATGTTTAATGAAAAAATTCCCTTTTTCATTCATGGCTCAGTTGGTATGGGTAAAACCCATCTAGCTCAAGCTATTGCTTGGCAAATTAAAAAAACCGATAACAAAAAAAAGGTCGTTTACCTCTCTGCAGAAAAATTTATGTTTCACTTTGTGCAGTCAATTCGCAGTAATGATGTTATGACTTTTAAAGAAAAGATGCGCTCAATTGATGTTTTAATTGTTGATGATGTCCAGTTTATAGCTGGAAAAGAAAGCACTCAGCAAGAGTTCATGAATTGTTTTAATTCATTAGTTGAAGATAATAAGCAGGTTGTTTTGGTATGTGATCGTTGTCCATCAGATCTTGAAAATATTGATGAAAAACTTAAATCAAGAATTGCAGGTGGAATGATTGTTAACTTTAAAAATCCAGACTTCACAGATCGCTTAGAAATTGTTAAATCAAAAGCTAAACATTTAGAAATTGAATTATGCTCTAAAGTCCTCAGTTTTGTAGCTGAAAAAATCAAAACCTCTATTCGTGATCTAGATGGTGCATTAAAAAAACTTGTTGCATCGCAAGTGTTTGAAGAAGAAGAAATTACTCTTGAAAATGCTAAATCAATTCTTTCAAGTTATCTTAAAAACAACACTGTTAAAGCTCTTAACGTTGAAAAAATTCAGGAAATTGTAGCTAATCATTTTAACATTAAGATTAATGATCTGAATTCAAAAAGTAGACTAAGAAATATTGCTAAACCTCGCCAAATCGCAATGTATCTTGCCAAAAAACATACCAAAGAAAGCTTGGCTAATATTGGCAATAAGTTTGGTGGAAAAAATCATGCTACCGTTATCCATTCCGAAAAACAAATATTATTATCTGTTGATAAAGATCAAAAACTATTAGAAGATATTAAAAATATAGAAGAAAAATTGTTTTCTAAATAATATTTTAGAGTTAAAACTTTGCTATTAAACTACTTGGCCTAGATTTAATTACCTCAACTTCAAAGATCTTGCCAAAAAGTTCATCAATTTTTTTGGCATTATCAAGATCAACAACAACTGATTGAAGCCATTCACTTTTGCCCCATAGCTGTTTAATTTGGTTTGAGTTGATTTCCCCAGATCCAGATTTATTATCAAATTTCTTTTTAGATTTGGGAGCTTCTTTTTCAAATAAAACTTTGATTTTTTTACCCTCAAATTTTTTATTAAATTCAACTTGCTGATTAGTTAACAATTCCTGCAGAACTGCTAATCTTTGATCTTTGATTTTTTCCTCAACCTGATTTTTAGCATCAGCAGATGGTGTTCCATGACGTGGAGAATATTTAAAAGAATAACATTGGGTAAAGCCGATTTTTCTAACCAAATCTAATGTATCTTCAAAGTCTTGATCAGTCTCTCCGGGAAATCCAACAATAAAATCTGAAGATAAGCCAATATCTGGTCTAAAATTTCTCAGTTTATCTATAATCTTAAAATATTCATCACGAGTATGTTTTCGATTCATAGCTTGAAGAATATTGTTGGAACCTGATTGAACCGGTAAATGTAAAAAAGGCATTAATTTCTCTGAATCGCGATGAGCCTTAATTAAATCATCGCTCATATCTCGCGGATGTGAAGTTGTATAACGAATTCTTTTGATTTGATTAATACTGGCAACTTTTTCAATTAGTTTGGCAAGCGAATATTCCTCTTTATTAACATCAAAACTTTTATAGGCATTAACATTTTGTCCAAGAAAATAGATTTCTTGAACACCTTGATTTGCATATTGCTGAGCTTCTTGATATATTTGCTCAACACTTCGACAATATTCTGCACCACGAGTGTAAGGCACAACACAAAAAGTACAAAACTTATCACATCCTTCTTGAATAGTTACAAATGCACTGGCATTAACCCCGGCCTTTGGAGAAATTATTTTATCAAATTTATCATTAGCAATGAATTCTAAATTAAGTTGACGTTTATTATCACGAATAACTTTGCCTACAAGATCTGGAAGAGTTTGATAGCTTTCTGGTCCAACAATAATATCTGCAACCTTAGAACGTTTAAAAATTTCTTCACCTTCAGCTTGAGCAACGCATCCAGCAACCGCAACAATCATTTCTTGATTATTGAGTTGTTTTTTTTCTTTAATTTTTTGCAATCTACCAAGATCTGAAAATAATTTTTCAGTAGCTTTTTCACGAATATGACAAGTGTTAATAATTACCATTTCAGCTTCTTCTTCATTTTGAGCATTTTCATAACCACAGGCATTCATTAAATCCTGCATTCGATTGGAATCATAAACATTCATTTGACAGCCATATGTTTTGATAAATAGTTTTTTTGACATTTTGTTTTATAATACTGATTGATTAATCCATGTGATAGATTCTAACTGGATATAATAAAAATTCTAGAGTTTTTTATTTTACAAACCTTGGCGTATTTGCTTTTCGAGACGATCTCTTGAGGTATAAAGTGAATTTTGATCATAATTAAAACCTTTGTGAATTTTTCCAGAAATTTCTGGATAAATTCGATCTGGTATTTTTTTATAGGCTTCATCTAATAAGGCTTTAGTAAAAGCCTCACGTTTAGCAGGACTTGAGCAACCAACTAGAACTGAAATTATTCTTGAGTTATTTTTATAAGCTGAGGCAATTAAATTAAATCCCGAAGCATGGGTAAACCCTGTTTTTAAGCCTTCTGCACCTCGATATTCTTCAAGAATATGGTTATGAGTTTTATATTTTTGTCCATCAAATTTAAAATTTTTTAGGGCAAATAAATGAAAATATTCAGGAAAATCTTTTTTTATAGCAATTGCAAGTCTGGCAAGATCTCGCACAGTTGTGTATTGCGTGGAATCATGCAATCCACTGGCATTTCGAAAAGAGCTATCATACATCCCAAGTTCTCGAGCTTTAATATTCATAAGTTTTACAAATAGCCATTCATCAACTGCTACCGCTTCAGCTAAGGCAATCGCCGATTCATTAAATGAGCGAACAATAACTGCCAAAATTGCTTCTCTTACCGTTAAGGAATCGCCTCTCTTAAGATGCAATGTGTTGACTTTATTCACTGCAGATATCTCTTCTGCTCTTCCCGATATTTTGATTTCTTGGTTCAAGGAAATTTTCTTTTGTTCTATTGCTTCAAAAGTTAAATAAAGAGTCATTAATTTTACCAATGATGCAGGATAAATTCTTAAGTCAGAGTTTTTATCTAATAAAATATTGCGATCTTTTTCTTCAAATACAACGTAAGCATTATTTTTAGAACAACCCTCAGAATTAAAATCCTTGGCTTGAAGCTTTGAATTTATGCTTAGTAAAATAAAAATTGTAATTAAAATATTTTTAGTCATTTATAACTTGATAAATTGCGTTAGCAGACCTCTTACTAGCTGATATGTCATTATTAAGCCCAAGCTGATTTAATGCAAATTGACATGAGGTAATTTGTTTAATGGTCAATTCTTTACTGCTAATTAATTCGTTAATTTTTTGATAAATTTTATAACCATTACAATCCCTTTGCAAAAGTTCAGGAATTATTTCACGATTCATGATCAAATTAAGTAAATTTGCAAATTTAATTTTGATCATCAATTTAATTAGATAATAGCTTAACCAGTTGATTTTGTAGCATATAATTAGAGGAATTTTAAAAAGTGAAAACTCCAGGGTATTAGTTCCAGATTTTGCAATCGCATAATCAGATGCAAAAAACATTGCAGTTTTATCCTGATCTTCAATCAGACAATAGTTAGCTTTAAGATTAACAGCCATGTCTTTAACAAGATTCTTGGTTTTGTAAACCAATGGAATAACGATCATTAAATTTTTTTTATCATTAACTAATAAATTTATGGCTTTTATAAATTCAGGAAAAATTTTTTTAACCTCAGATCTTCTGCTACCTGGGGTTAAACAAATAACTATCTCATTTTTTTGGATATTATTTTCAAGCTTAAATTTAGCGATCATCTCTTCTTTTTTTGTAAAATCTGGAATTTTTTCGATTATTGGATGCCCAATAAAAACTGTTTTAAGACCATATTTTTCAAAGTAAGGAGGTTCGAATGGTAATATTGCCAATAATAAATCATAAAGCTTGGCAATTTTTTTGGCTCGACCTTCCCGATAAGCCCATACCGATGGAGCAATTAAATGAATTTTTTTAATTTTTTTATGACTTTTAATTTTTTTAATTACTCGAAAACAAAAGTCTGGTGAATCAATAGTTATAACTATTTGCGGTTGTATTTGTTTTAAATAATCTGCTGTTTGATTAATTCTTGAAATTAATTTTGGCAAATAAGGCAAAACCTCAACGAAGCCCATGACAGTAAGATCTTCCATCGGAAATATGGTTTGTAATCCTTGAGAAATCATATTTTTTCCACCTACTCCGCTAAATTTAGCATCTGGAAATAAAATTTTTAATTCCGCTATTAACTTAGCACCCATAAGATCTCCTGATGGTTCACCAGCAATTAGAACAATATCATTAACAGTATTTTTTGCGGTATAGATCATAAAAAAAATTAGTTGTTTTTACTGAAAAAAAAACTTTGCCATTAATTTTTAACAATTAAAATTACAAAAACCAAATTATTTTTTATTTTTTTAATTTAAGAACAAAATTTATGACCAGAAAAATTGCTGTAGCTGGAGCTACCGGAAATGTTGGCAGAGAAATGTTAAACATTTTACATGAAAGAAAATTTCCTGCCGATGAAATTATTGCCCTTGCCTCACCAAATTCAGTAGGTAAAAAAGTTTCATATGGTAACCAAACGCTTAGTGTTAAATCCTTGGAAGATTATGATTTTAAAGATACTAAAATTGCCTTATTTTCACCGGGAGGAAAGGTTTCAGCTATTCATGCACCAAGAGCAGGTAAAGCAGGTTGCGTAGTTATCGATAATACTTCACACTTTAGAATGGATAAAGATGTTCCTTTAATTGTTCCCGAAGTAAATCCTCAGGCAATTGCAGATTACAAAAAAAGCAACATAATTGCTAACCCTAATTGCTCTACAATTCAGATGGTTGTTGCTCTTAAACCGCTTCATGACATAGCTAAAATTAAGCGTATTGTTGTTGCTACATATCAAGCCGTTTCAGGAGCTGGAAAGGAAGCAATGGATGAGCTTTACAATTCAACTAAAAAAATTTATGAAAACCAAAACCTTGAACCGCAAAAATTCAGTAAAAGAATCGCTTTCAACGTTATTCCGCAAATTGATGTTTTTATGGATGATGGAGTTACCAAAGAAGAATGGAAAATGAAAGTTGAAACTAAGAAAATTCTTGATTCTAAAATTGAAGTTGAAGCTACTTGCGTTCGCGTTCCAGTTTTCAATGCTCATAGTGAAGCCATTAATGTTGAATTTGAAAAACCAATCTCTGTTGAACAGGCTAAAAAAGCCCTTGATAATGCTCAAGGTGTAATTCTAATTGATAATCCCCAAGATATGAAATTTATTACTCCTATTGAAGCATCAGCTAAAGATCCAGTCTTTGTTTCAAGAGTTCGTAAAGATTTATCAGTAAAAAATGGTTTGTCATTATGGGTTGTTGCTGATAATTTAAAAAAAGGTGCAGCTCTCAATGCCGTTCAAATTGCTGAAATTTTAGTTAAGGATTACGGCTTATAAAATGCAACCAAATTTCTTCATGCAATATGCCCTAAAGCAAGCTCAAATTGCATTTGATAAAGATGAAGTTCCAATTGGTGCCGTAATTGTAGAAAATAATAAAATTATTTCTTCAGCTCATAATTCTAATATCACGAGTTTTGATCCTTCAGCGCACTGCGAAATATTAGCCATAAGACAAGCTTGTCTTTATAAAGAATCTCATCGACTAGATAACTGCGAAATCTATATCACAGTTGAACCTTGCGTTATGTGTTATACCGCAATTAGCTTAGCACGCATTAAAAAAATTTTTTTTGGAGTTTATGACGAAAAATTTGGAGCAATTAGTAATAATTTAAAAGAATTTACGCAAAAACTTTGCTATCATCAACCTGAAATTTATGATGGCATAGCTCACAGTGAATCCAGGATATTATTACAAAAGTTTTTTCAAAATAAACGCAATCAAAAAAATGTCAAAATTTAATAAAAAAATTCATTCCGCAACAAACCTTAAAATTAAAAATCTCAATATTCTAGTTATTCGTAAATCAATTAAAAAAATCTACCTTCGTGTTGCTACAACTAATGGCGATATCCATGTTACGGTTCCTAAAAAAACCACTGATAAATATTTAATTAATCTAATTACCTCAAAAATTGAATGGTTAAAAAAATATCATGAATTTTATTCCGCTAAATCATCGCTGAAAATTTTATTTCAGGAAGATCAAGAATTAAGTTTTTTAGGAAATAAATATTACTTAAAAATTATTAATAATCAACAGTTACCAAGAATTTATACTGATTATCAACAAAAGATATTCATTAATAAAGCTAATAATTTTAAAGAAGAAAATTTTATTAAAATTCTTAACCAATTTTATCGAATTGAGCTAAATAAAATACTTGTGCCGATGGTTATTAAATGGCAAAAAATTATGAATTTAAAAACTAATTTTATAGGTGTAAAAAAAATGAAAACCAAATGGGGAAGTTGCAATTTCAGTAAAGCACGGTTATGGTTTAATAGTGAACTTGCCAAAAAACCTCTTCAAGCCATTGAATATGTAGTTGTTCATGAATTAAGTCATTTAATTGAACCAAGTCATAATAAAAGATTTGTTGCAATAATGAATCGTTTTTTACCAAACTGGCAAGAAGGAAAAAATAAATTGGGATAGATTATAATTTTAAATCTCAACCTTAATAAAAATTTATTAAGGTTTTTTTTAAAAACATTTAGTGTTGAATTGTTATTTTTTTTCGATTTTATCCATGACAATAACAGCACTGGCATTGCCAATTAAGTTGGTAACTGCTCGAGCTTCGGACATGAAACGATCTATTCCCAATATTAAAATCATTCCTTCAACAGGAACAGTTGGCATAACAGCTAATGTTGCACTAAGGGTAATAAAAGCACTTCCAACTACAGCAGTTGCACCTTTAGAGGTAATCAATAAGATCATTATTAACTCAACTATTTGTGGAATTGTTAAATAAATATCAAATGCTTGTGCAATAAATAAAATTGCCATTGTAAAATAAATACATGTTCCATCAAGATTAAAAGCATAACCTGATGGAATAACAAAATTAACCACTGATTTTTTACACCCAAATTCTTCCATTTTTTTAAGCATATTTGGCAATACAACTTCTGAAGAGGAAGATCCAAGCACAATTAAAATTTCAGATTTAAGATGATTTAATAATTTAAAAATATTTTTTTTACATAACGCTAAAATCATTCCAAAAATCACCACGATAAAAAAAATACATGTTGCATAAAATAGCAACACAAATTCAAGCATGTTACTTAAGGTTTTAAGACCATATTTACCAATGGTGAAGGACATCGCACAAAATACAGCGATTGGAGCTAATTTTATAATATAACCAATGACTAAAAAAATTATTTTTGAACCTTCTTTTAACATATTAATTGAATGACCAACCTGATCCTTAATCTTTGCTAATATCAAACCAAAAATAATCGAAATTAGCAATACAGGCAGAATATCACCACTCGTAAAGGCTTCAACTACAGTATTAGGAATGATGTTTAAAATAAATTGTGAAAAATTTATTTTAGGTTTCTGAATGTCACTAAAATCACTTTTATCAAGTTTTTCAATAGTCATATGCATACCTTCACCTGGAGCAAAAATTAATGCACTAGCAATGCCAACTAGCATGGCTAGAGTGGTAATTATTTCAAAATATATTATTGACTTAACAGCTAGTCTGCCAACCTTAATATCATCATCGTTAATAAAACTTAAGGTGATTGTAAAAAAAATGACCAGCGGAATGCACATTTTTATTAACTTAACAAAAATATCGCTTCCAAGTTTCATGTTTTTGGCAAGATTGGGAAACATCGAAGCAAAGACAACAGATAAAATCATTGCCAGCAAGACTTGCAAATATAAAGGAAATTTTAAATTTATTTTCAATTTTTTTTTAAATGTAAGGTCGGTCATATTCAGGAGATTTTTCAGATAATGGTGCAGAGGGAATATCGGCGTATATTTCGCCATTCATTTTAACAACTACCCTTCCCGTCTGCGTTACTTGTCCAATAACCGCGAAATCTAATTGCCATTTATCAAAAATTTCTTTGGCAAATTGCTCTCTTTCGGGTTTAATAATCATCAACATTCGTTCTTGACTTTCTGAAAGCATTATTTCATAAGGAGTCATCCCTGATTCCCTCTGTGGAACTTTTTCTAAATTAAGTTCAATTCCGGTTCCGCCTTTTCCTGACATTTCAAATGAAGATGAGGTCAAACCTGCTGCGCCCATGTCTTGGATCGATAAAATACAATCAGATTGCATTAATTCCATACATGCTTCTAACAACAATTTTTCAGCAAAGGGATCGCCAACTTGCACAGTTGGACGTTTATCCTCATCACCTTCTTTAAATTCATCTGATGCCATAACCGCACCATTAATTCCATCTCTTCCAGTTTTTGATCCAACATAAACTACGCTTGCACCAACAACTGAAGCTGACGAATAAAAAATTTTATCATGAGTTGTTAAACCTACAGTCATCGCATTTACAATAATATTGCCATTGTAACTTTTATGAAATGTTGTTTCTCCTGCTACCGTTGGAACACCAACACAATTTCCATAACCAGAAATTCCCGAAACTACTCCATTAACTAATTGCTTGGTCTTAGGATGATCAATTTCACCAAATCTCAAAGCGTTAAGATTAGCAATTGGTCTAGCTCCCATTGTAAAAACATCGCGTAAAATTCCTCCAACTCCCGTTGCTGCACCTTGATAAGGTTCAATAAAAGACGGATGATTGTGACTTTCCATTTTAAATACCACTGCCTGATTATCGCCAATGTCAATTACCCCAGCATTTTCACCCGGACCACATATAACCCATGGTGCATTAGTATGCATTGTTTTAAGATGTTTTTTAGTCGATTTATATGAACAATGTTCAGACCACATTGCTGAAAAAATCCCTAACTCGGTAATAGTTGGAGTTCTATTAAGGATGTCAATTATCATCTGATATTCATCATCATTAAGATTATGATCCTTAATTAATTTTGGAGTAATTTTAATTTCGCTTTTCATAGATTAAATTTTTTGATTAACTTCGTCACTAAATACATAATTACCTGTAACCATTTGTACATCATCACAATCTTCAAGAAGATCGATCATTTTTAGTAATTTTTGAGCTTGCTCTAGATCTTCTATAACCTGAATGTTTTTAGCTTTCCAATCTAATTTCGCAGAAATTGGATCTTTAAATTTTTTAATTAATTGATCGCGAACAATTACAAAATCTTCAGGGTTAGTAATAACTATGTGAAAATCCTCGAGAGATTCAACTTCAATAACACCCAACTCAATTCCAATTTCAAAAATTTGTTCATCACTAGTGATTGTCTTTGGATATTGAATAATCCCAACACGATTAAACATAAATGCTACCGAACCAGTTTCACCAAGAGTTCCAGACATTTTAGTAAAAATGCTACGAACTTCACTGGCAGTTCTATTGCGGTTATCAGTAAGCGCTTCAACAATTATAGCAATACCTCCTTGGGCATATCCCTCATATCTAATTTCTTCAAAATTTTGATTGTCAGCTCCCGAAGTAACTTTTTTGATTGCAGTTTCGATGCGATCTTTTGGCATGTTGTTTGCCCTTGCTTCAATCAAGGCATTACGAAGTCGTGGATTAAACTCTGGATCACTCTGACCAGTTTTAACGGCAACGGTAATTTCACGAATTAACTTAGTGAATAACTTAGCTTTTTTAGCATCTTGTGCTCCTTTACGATGCTTTATATTTGCAAACTGTGAATGTCCTGCCATAATTAAACTTAATAAATTTTTATTTTTTAGTTATTTTTTATTAATTTTATTTTATAAAAAGTTAATTCCAAATAATTTAAATCATTTTAGATATTTATATACTATCTCCAGCCGGTTACTACTAAATTTTTTTTTGCTAAGCAAATTATAACAAAATTTTTT
>JBJTWJ010000134.1:0-3196 GCA_046081665.1 Alphaproteobacteria bacterium
CCCAAGCAGTCTTCAAAAACCTGGGCGACCTTCGTCATTTTATCGGTAACCAATCAATTTGCGATGATTTAAATAAATTTTAAAGACGCGGAAAAATTGGCTGAGGATTTTTGATTTTAAAAAAATCTCTAAAATTATTTAATTCTTGAAAATTATCATTAATTTTAGTTAATTGCTGTTGAGAAATAATTAAATCAAGAATTTTCTTAGCACTGCTGGGGATGAAGGGCAAAAGCAGAATTGCTATCAAGCGAATTGCTTGGCAGGTTTCAAACAAACATTGACGCATCAAGTCAATTTTATTTTCTTTTTTCAAATTCCACGGTGCTTGGTCGTTAAAATTTTTGTTAACTAAATTAGCGAATTCAATCACTGCTTCCAAGGCTTTGTCGAATTGTAAATTATCAAAAGCTTGGAAATAATTATTTTTAAAAGGCTGAAAATTTGTTTTTAAATTTTGATAATCTCCAGAAATTTCACCATCACAATTTTTAACAACCATTGTTAAACATCGTTGCACTAAATTGCCAATATTATTGGCTAATTCACTGTTGATGCGATTGATAAAATTTATTCGCGAATAATCGCCATCACTGCCAAAAGCTACCTCACGCATTAAAAAATAACGAAAATAATCAATAGCGATAATCGAATATTCATGGTAATTTTTATTGTCAGGATTGTTATCTTCAAGCTTTGATTTTAGCCATTGCAACTCAATATCGGGATTAATAACATTACCCAAAGATTTGGAAATTTTTTGCCCGTCATTGGTCCACCAGCCATGCGCAAAAACTTGATACGGCACATTGAGATTGCAAGCCATCAAAAATGCTGGCCAATAAACGCAGTGAAATCTGACAATATCTTTGCCAACAATATGCAAAGGCGAATTATTACCGTTAACCCAAAATTGCTGATATTTGCCACTAGCATTTGCAAAATCTAGCGCTGAAAGATAATTGGTTAAGGCATCAAGCCAGACATAAATCACATGTTTTTCATCATCTGGCACTTTAATTCCCCATGAAAAAGAAGTTCGTGAAATTGATAAATCTTTCAAACCTGATTTAACAAAACTAACCACTTCATTGTAGCGCGACTGCGGGCGGATAAAATCTGGCACTGCTTCATACAACGCTAGTAATTTTTCTTGAAATGCTGATAAACGAAAAAAATAACTTTCTTCACTATGCCATTGCACCTCTGCACCTGTAGGTGCCTTGCCGTCAATTAATTCGTCTTCACTGTAAAAAGCTTCATCACGAACGGCATACCAACCCTGATAACTGCCTTTGTAAATAAAGCCGTTAGCCAGCATTATTTGCCAAATTTTTTCAACAGTGTTTTTGTGCCTTGATTCTGTAGTTCTAATAAAATCATCATTGCTTAAATTTAAAGTTGTTGACAGCTCACGAAATTTTTGCGAGACCTCATCGCAAAATTGCTGAGGACTTTTTTCTTTGGCTAATGCTGATTTTTCAACCTTTTGACCGTGTTCATCTGTGCCAGTTAAAAAGAAAACATTATGCTCACTTAAGCGTTTAAATCGAGCAATTACATCGCAAGCAATTGAGGTATAAGCATGACCAATATGGGGAACATCATTGACATAATAAATTGGCGAAGTGACATAAAAATTTTGACTCATAAAAATTATTTTCAAAATATTTTTTTTAAAAAAATTATTGCTATTAGCGACTAAAGACCCTAAAATCAAGGTTCATTGATGATCACTAATTTTTAGTGATCATTATTCTAAATCACTAATTTTAATTTAAAAGCGATGACCAAAAAAAAATCCAAAAAAATTAGCCACCCTAAAACAAAAAGTTGAAAATTGGATTGACTACAATAATAAAAATCTCGATGATTTAAAAAAATTCCTAACAAAAAAATTTGTAAAAAAAAATAAATTGAAAAAATAATATGTCATTAATTCAAAAATTAGATGGAATTCTTGCTAAATTTAACGAGCTTGAAAAAAAGCTTTTAGACCCTAGTTCTTTGGGGCAAAGCTTTGCCAAAATTTCCAAAGAACATTCCGATATGCAAGAAGTTGTGGCGGTGATTTTGCAATTTCAAAACGCTCAAAAAGAATTAAGCGATATTGAACAAATGCTTGCGGATTCTGGTCTTGATAAAGAAATGCGCGAGATGATGGAAGAAGAAAAATATACTCTTTCCAAAAAAATCCCCGAGCTTGAGCAACAAATTAAAATTGCTTTAATACCCAAAGATTTAGCTGACGAAAAAAACGCTATTATCGAGGTTAGAGCTGGAACGGGCGGTGAAGAAGCAGCACTTTTTGCTTACAAACTTTTTCATATGTATCAACGCTATGCCGAAAAGAATCGCTGGAAATTTGAAACTTTAACCATCGCTGACACAGGGCTTGGAGGCTACAAAGAGGCATCGGCAATTATAACGGGTCGCGGAGTATTTGCTCGTTTAAAATTTGAGTCAGGTGGTCATCGCGTGCAGCGCGTCCCTGAAACTGAAGCATCGGGACGCATCCACACCTCGGCTGCCACTGTTGCTGTTCTGCCTGAAGCTGAAGAAGTTGATGTTAAAATTGAAGAAAAAGATTTACGAATTGATGTTTTTCGCTCATCGGGCCCCGGCGGGCAATCGGTTAACACAACAGATTCTGCAGTTCGAATTACGCATTTACCGACCGGAGTTGTGGTTTCAATGCAAGATGAAAAATCGCAAATTAAAAATCGTGAAAAAGCCATGAAAGTTTTGCGCTCAAGAATATATGAAGCCGAACGCGAACGCATTGAAAAACAGCGGGCAATGGAGCGTAAAGAGCAGGTGGGCAGTGGTGATCGTAGCGAAAGAATTCGCACCTATAATTTTCCGCAAAGCCGAATCACCGATCATCGTATTAATTTTACAACGCATCGTATCGATGAGGTGATGGCTGGAGAACTTGACGAGTTAATAAATGCTTTAACTGCTGAAGATCAGGCGCGCAAACTCTCGCAGGAGTAAAAGCGTTTTTAACGTCGTTGCGATAGCACGACAAGAAAATAACATCGTCGTTGCGTTAGCACGACAAGAAAATAGCTTCGTCGTTGCGTTAGCACGACATAACATAGCTTCGTCGTTGCGTTAGCACGACAAATCAACACGTCGTTGCGTTAGCACGACAAATCAACACGTCGTTGCGTTAGCACGACAAATCAACACA
>JBJTWJ010000135.1:0-4775 GCA_046081665.1 Alphaproteobacteria bacterium
TTTTGTGTATAATTTTTAAATATTTTTATTCTATTTTTGGGCTATTAATATTTTTTCCTAACATGTTTGAATATGAAATCAAGAAATATACTTTTTGAGATTTTTTTGTTTTGAGTTTTTAGATTACCTTGACATCGCAACTCTTTCTTGCCTTCTGACCCCCCACGATATTTTGGGACTTAACTGTCGTTAAGTCCAAAATATCCGCTCCCCCTCAAGGGGGGAGCTTACAGCCCCAGTGCTTGGCTGAGTTTGAGAATAATGTAGGGGTGAAAGCCCTTAAAGTAGTTGATCCGACAGCCTGATAAATTCTTATGGATTTATTTTTGGTTTAACGCCTAACAATGGTGCGATATTTTTTACAACCATCCCCGCTACAGGAGCTGCAACCATCCCCGCAGTGTTAAAAATATAATTTGGTCGATCAAAAATAACATAAACCATGTAACGCGGTTTGGAGATTGGAAAAATTGCCACGAACGAAACAAAATTTTGTCCTTCATTATATCCACCATATTCCGCCCTTTCAGCGGTTCCGGTTTTGCCACCAACCTCATAACCTATAACATTGGCATTTTTACCAGTTCCCTCTTCAACAACCTTGCGCATCATGTAGCGCATGGTTTGCGAGGTTTGTTTTGATATAACATTTTCACCACGATTTACTTGCTCAGTTTTTAAAAAAGAAATATCAGGTAGATAGCCATCATTGACTATAGCACTTACCGCTCTAGCAAAATGAAGTGGAGTTATAGCAATGCCATGCCCGTATGAGATGGTATAAAGATTAATATCACGCCAAATTTTTGGATAAATTGGTCTGCCAAGCCCTGGGAAATCTAAATCCATTTTTTTTAAAAAACCTAATTTTGTTAAAAACTCTTTTTGATTATTGACACCAATTTTTTCTGAAATCTTAACTGTACCAATATTCGAAGACTCCGTAAAGATTTTCAAAACAGACATTTCTGGATCTCCGCGATCATGATCTTTGATACTAAATCTGCCATATTTGATTGGCTCGGAAACTGAATAAACATCATTCATTTTAACCAAATCTTTTTCAAAAGCTAAGGCATTGGTGAAAATTTTCATTACCGATCCAAGTTCATAAACCCCTCCTGTAATGCGGTTAAATCTTTGATCAGCTTGGGCTTCGCTTTGCAAATTAGCATCAAAAGCAGGCAATGACGATAATGCCAAAACCTCTCCGGTATTAACATCCATAACAATTCCAGCGGCCGCTTTTGCCTTAAATTTTTCAAAGCCATTAAATAATTCATCGCTTAAAATATCTTGAACGCGAACATCCATTGCCAAATACAAATCTTGATTTTGCGAAAGCAAGCGGTCATATTGCATTTCAATTCCTGCCAAGCCTTTGCGATCTAAATCAACATAGCCAACATAATGGCTGGCAATAGATTTCTGAGGATAAACTCGAATCATATCATCTTCAAAAAGTAAGCCAGCCATTTTCAATTTTTTAACCTCTTCAACTTGAAGGGGTGTAAGGTTTCTTCGAATCAAAATCCATTGTTTGCTATTTTTGCCATCGGAAATTTTTTTAGAAATTTCTTGAACACTTAATTCAGGAAAAATTTGCGATAAGCCCGAAGCCATGGCATTAGCATCTTTAATTAAAACCGAACTCAAATAAAGTGATTTGGTTTTTAAATCAGTTGCCACCAAAACTTTGTTACGATCAAAAATATTTCCACGTTGTCCAGTTTTTCTAGTGTCATAAATTCCACTAATTTTAACCTTATCGCCCATCACCACAACATAAAGCATTCTGATGATAACTAAACAAAAAACAGCTAAAATGCAAAAGTAAATAAAAACTAATCGCGATTTTTTGATTTTAATTTCGTTACTCACTTTTAAAAAATCATTTAAAGTTTAATTTCGCTAACCAGCTTTCTGACCGCTTCAACTGATTTATCAAAAGCAATTTTTTCTTCGCTATTTAATTGAATTTCAACGATTTTTTCAACGCCATTTTTGCCAATAACTGCTGGAACGCCGATGTATAAATCTTTAACGCCGTACTCGCCGTTAAGTTGACAAGCAATCGGTAAAATTTCTCTTTTATCTTGCAAATAACTTTCAACCATAGCAATTGCTGAAGTTGCAGGAGCAAAATAGGCTGAACCTGTGCCTAGCAATTTGACAATTTCTGCTCCACCATCTCTAGTGCGTTGAACAATTTCATCGATGCGTTGCTGAGTTGTCCAATTCATTTTAATTAAATCCGGAATGGCAATACCGGCAACTGTTGAATAACGAATTAATGGCACCATTGTATCGCCATGACCGCCCAAAACACAGGCGTGAATATTATCCACCGAAACATTAAATTCACGAGCTAGAAATAATGACATTCGCGATGAGTCGAGAACTCCCGCCATTCCCACCACTTTGTTAGCACTAAGTTGTGAAACTTTTTGCATGACATAAACCATCGCATCAAGCGGATTAGTAATTACAATTACAAAAGCCGAGCTCGCATATTCTTTAATATTTTTAGCAACATTAGCAATAATTGCCGTGTTAGTGTTTAACAAATCATCACGGCTCATTCCAGGTTTACGAGCAATTCCTGCGGTAACAACTACCACATCAGCGCCACGCATTTTTGAAAAATCGGCACTGGCTGAAAACTCTGCGTCGTAATTTTCAACAACCGATGATTGCTCAATATCCAATGCTTTGCCTTTAGCAACACCTTCATTAACATCAATCATCACGACATTGCCGAGTTTTTTTAAACCGATTAAATGAGCTAAAGTTCCACCGATATTACCGGCTCCAACTAAAGCAATTAAAGGTTTTTTATTTGGTGAAGTGTTATTGTTATTTGTCATAAATTATGAGTTTTAAGTTAAAATTAAATAAACTGTTTAAGATTGTTAACAATCTCTAAAAATACTTGTTCACTATTTTGATTAGCATTAATAATTTTTATACGCTGATTTTGCTTAGCTAAATTCAAAAATCCAGCACGAACTTTTTCATGAAATTGATAATCTAATTTTTCATAGCGATTATTATCAGCTCTCAACTTGATTCGCTCGAAAGCTTGCGATACTTCTAGATCAAGTAAAAAAGTTATATCAGGAGCAAAATCACCGATAACCATTTTTTGAATTGATTGAATAACTGAAAAATCAACTCCCAAGCCATATCCTTGATAAGCAATTGTTGAATCAGAAAAACGATCACTAATCACCACCTTGCCTTGCTCAAGAGCAGGTTTAATAACCTGTTTCAGATGCTCTAAGCGTGAAGCATAATTTAACAAAACCTCGCTCAAACTTTGCATTTTATGCTCTCGCTCATTTAACAAAATTGCACGGATTTCATTGCCAATTTGAGTACCTCCCGGTTCACGAGTTAAAATATTTTTATGATTGTTTTTCAATAAATAATCGTGTAATTTTTTGGCTTGCGTAGATTTTCCGCAACCTTCAATTCCTTCAAAAGTAATAAATAAATTTTTTGTCATTTATGCAAAATCCCCAAAATATTTTGATTACCGGAGCAAGCTCTGGTATTGGTCGAGCCCTTGCAATTGCTTACAGCAAAGCCGATGTTAACCTTTTTTTATGCGCTCGTAGTTCAGAAAACTTACAACAAACTAAAACACTTTGCGAAAATTTAAAGGCAAAAGTTTATATTAAAATTCTTGATGTTTGCGATCAATTAGCAAGCAAAAAATGGCTTGATGAAATTGAGCAAGAATTTGCCCTTGATTTAGTTATTGCCAATGCTGGGATTTCGGCAGGAACTGCCCAAGGCACTGAGAGCTTTGTGCAAGTTCAAGAAATTTTTAACACCAATTTAAATGGAGTTTTAAATATCATTCACCCCGCAATTGATAAAATGCTTACTCGCAAAAACGGTCAAATCGCCGTGATCTCTTCTTTAGCAGGTTTTCGTGGACTGCCCAGCTCACCGGCATACAGCGCTTCAAAATCAGCAGTTAGAGTCTACTGCGAAGGGTTACGAGGCAATTTACAAAAATTTGGAATTAAAGTTAACGCTGTCTGCCCCGGATATGTTCGCTCCAACATGACGGCAGTAAATAATTTTTATATGCCGTTTTTAATGGATGCCAACAAGGCTTGCGACATCATCATCAAGGGCTTGTCGAAAAATAAATCGCGCATTGCTTTTCCATTTCCACTTTATTTTATCGTCTGGCTATTAACCTTAATTTCAACTAAAATCACCGATCCATTATTTGCAATACTTCCGAGCAAGGGTGCTATGAAAAAATAGTGAATTTGTGACTAGTGAATTTATAGCTTGTTAATCGCAATCAATTTTATAAAAAATTTTAAATTTAAAATTCAAATTTTCTTAAAATTTTTTTTCTTCAGATTTTTTTTCTGGGGGAAAAAGAGATCTAATTATCAGCCACGGTAAGCCCAAAATATTGATTGTGGTGGTTGTTAATAATGCGATTATAACACTTGTATCAAGATTTCCTTCTCCAAACAACAACACCAGAAGAATAAATCCAACAACAGCAAGATATATTGAAACTTCCTACCTCACCCAATAACAGATATCTTTTTGTAAATTGATTAAAGATTGTTTTTGAACATTATTTAAACGGTCTGCCTCATATTCTAAATCTTTCTTTTCAATTTTTTCTGGAATTTGAGAATCTTTCTCTTCAATTTTTTTTGAACTTTGAGGGCGATCATTAGTTGCTTGAGGGTGATCATTAGTTAATTGATTTATTTTTTAAAATGATCAATAACTTC
>JBJTWJ010000136.1:0-6001 GCA_046081665.1 Alphaproteobacteria bacterium
AATTTATTATTAAAATTTATCATTATTTTTTTCGTAAATTTCTTATGGTAAAAAAATATCTAAAATGTAAAATTAAAATAAAGATCTTGGAATTTTTAAAAAAAACTAAAAATTAAACTTTAACTATTGTTAACAACAAATAAAATATTTTATTAATTATCATAACTATTGTTAGTTTTTTTAAAAAATAACTAAATAAAAAACTCATACCAATGACCAACTCGTCAACAACAAACAATCATAAAAAATCTAAATATCACCAGCCCAATCGCCTTGGAAAATTTGGTCAATTTGGAGGAAATTATGTTGCCGAAACACTGATGCCAGCAGTTCTTGAGCTTCAAAAAGAATATCTCAAAGCTAAAAAAGATAAAAAATTTCAAGCTGATTTTGCCTATTATTTACAACATTATGTTGGTCGACCAAGTCCACTTTATTACGCTGAAAAACTTACTAAACACCTCAACGGTGCAAAAATTTACCTTAAAAGAGATGAATTAAATCACACCGGATCTCATAAAATTAATAATTGCATTGGGCAAATTCTTCTTGCCCAAAGACTTAACAAAAAAAGGATTATTGCTGAAACAGGTGCAGGTCAGCATGGCGTTGCTACTGCTACAGTCTGTGCATTATTTTCGATGCCCTGCACTATCTACATGGGCACTAAAGATATTGCTCGCCAAGCTCCTAATGTTTTTCGCATGAAGCTTCTTGGAGCAGAAGTAAAAGCAGTTGAAACCGGTTCAAAAAGTTTAAAAAATGCCATCAATGAAGCAATGCGTGATTGGATTGCCAATGCCAATGATACTTACTATTTGCTTGGCACAGTTACCGGTCCTCACCCTTATCCAATGATGGTTCGCGATTTTCATTCAATCATTGGCAAAGAAGCTAAAAAAAAAATTTTAAAATATGAAAACAAACTACCAGATGCTTTAATTGCATGCATTGGTGGTGGTTCAAATGCCCTTGGTTTGTTTCATGATTTTATTGATGATGATGTTGCGATGTATGGCGTAGAAGCTTCTGGCAAAGGCCTTAATACTAATCAACACTCATCTTCAATTGCCAAAGGCAGTATCGCAGTGCTTCATGGCAATAAAACTTTTTTCCTTCAAAATGATGATGGCCAAATTGACGATGCTCATTCAATTTCCGCAGGACTTGATTATCCGGGAATTGGCCCTGAACATGCTTATCTTCATGCAATCAACCGCGTTAATTATGTTAGCGCTACAGATGATGAAGCTTTGGAAGCCTTTCAATTGCTTTGTAAAACTGAAGGCATTATTCCAGCTTTGGAATCAGCTCATGGCATTGCTTTTGCCTGCAAATTAGCTAAAACCATGAACAAAGAGCAAATTATTATTACCAATCTCTCAGGGCGAGGAGATAAGGATATCAACACCGTTGCCCAACATTTAGGATTTAAATTGTGAAAAGAATTAAAAATAAATTTACAGAACTGAAGAAAAAAAATCTATGCGGTTTCATTGCCTATATTTGTGGTGGTGATCCCGATTATGCAACCTCGTTAGAAGTTTTAAATAATCTTGCTGATAATGGCGTTGACATGATTGAAATTGGCGTACCATTTCTTGATCCATCAGGAGATGGACCAATCATTGAAAATGCCTCTAAAAGATCAATTGCCCAAGGGATGAATTTAAAAAAAGTTCTTGAGCTTAGCAAAGAATTTCGAAAAACTAATTCGCAAACTCCGCTGATTATGATGACCTATTTCAATCCATTGTTAAAATATGGCTTAGAAAATGTTTTTCAAGATATTGAGCAAGCAGGTTTTGATGGTGTATTGATTGTTGATTTGCCTTTTGAAGAAGAACAAGAAGTTGTTAAAGAAATTAAAAAAACCAAACTTGATTTTATTCGCTTAATCGCTCCTAGCACCAACTTAGAAAGAATGAAGAAAATAACTAAAAATGCCAGTGGTTTTTTATATTTAATTTCAATGCTAGGAATCACCGGTACCAAACTCGCTCAAAGCCAAGATAATATTGAAAATTTAAAAAAATTACGATCATGCTCGACCTTGCCTATTGCCATTGGTTTTGGCATTCAAAATCCGCAACAAGCTTACGAATTTTCAAAAATTGCTTGCGACGCAGTTGTGGTTGGTTCAGCAATCGTTAAGGTTATGAATCAAGAAATTGCCAGTGATCAGATCATTTCTCAAACTTTAAAAATAGTTAAAGATTTTGCTGGAAAAATTAAATCTTAGCTTCTAAATTACCAGAAAAATCACCAAAAAATTATTTAAACTAAAAAAAATAGTTTTTAACAATTCCAATTACATATTACTAAAAAATGTTTAATAACATTAAAATCTACACCACCAATTGTGGTTTAAAATATCAAAATCGTGATGATCTTCTTCTCATTCATTTCCCCAAGGGAGCAAATGTTGCTGGGGTTTTCACCAAATCCTCAATGCCTGCCTCGCCAATAAAATGGTGCAAAAAAATCATCGACAAACATCATGCCAAGGCGTTGATTGTTAATGCTGGCAATGCCAATGCATTTACTGGCAAAATTGGTGATGAAGCAGTTATAAAAACTGTCAATGAAATTGCTAAACAACTTAATTGCTCTCTTGATGAAATATATGTTTCATCAACTGGTGTGATTGGCGAAACTCTTAAAGTTGATTTAATTTGTCAGGCAATTAAGCCAATGATTGAATCGCAAATTAATGATCAAGAAAATCAGGAAGAACTTTGGAATAAAGCATCACAGGCAATTATGACCACTGATACTACCAAAAAAATTGTTCGTAGATCTTGTCAGATTGGTCACAAAACTGTTCATTTAGTTGGCTTTGCTAAAGGCTCAGGAATGATTTCTCCGGATATGGCAACTATGCTTAGCTATATTTTTACAGATGCCAAAATCAGTGGTAATACTTTACAAAAAATTCTTGAGGATGCAGTTGAAAAAAGTTTTAATTCAATTACCGTTGATTCAGACCAATCAACCAACGATACTGTTTTATTATTCTCTTCAAACACCATTGGTGATCACGAAGTTTGTGATTCAAATAGCGATGAAATAAAACATTTTATAACAACTCTTAACGAATTATGTTTAGAGCTTGCCAAAAAAATTGTAATTGATGGCGAAGGTGCTAAAAAATTAATTGAAATTAGTGTTGAACATGCCAGCACCAAAATTCAAGCTAAGCAGGTTGCCATGGCAATTGCCAACTCGCCGTTGGTAAAAACAGCTATTGCAGGTTGCGATCCAAACTGGGGAAGAATTGTTATGGCAGTTGGTAAATCATGCGAAGAAGCCGATCCAGAATCTTTGCTAATAAAAATTGGTGATCATCCACTTACCAGCAACGGTGCTAAACATCCTAATTATGATGAAAAAATTGTTCATGAATATTTAAAAAACTCAGAAGTAAAAATTTCTGTTAACCTAGCAATTGGTTCACAAAGTTCTACGGTGTGGACCTGCGATCTCAACGAGGAATACATTAAAATTAACAAAGATTATCGAACTTAAAAAATTATAACTTTTATGAGCGCAATATCAGCAGAAAAAAAATTTGAAAATTCTCGCAAAAAACTAGCTAGCACTCTAAAAAATCTTGAAGAAGTTATTAGAGATAAAATCCGGCAAAATAATCTTGAAGACAAAATTCTTGATGAATCTTCCTCGCCAAAATCAACAAATGATATTGATAAAAATTTACATATTGAAAATCAAAATAAAGAAATTTTTAGAATGACTCAAATGTTAAACGATCTTGAAAAAGAAGCTGAGTTTTTGCGTGAAAAAAATAAAATCTTAACTCAAAAAATTCTCCATTTTCGTAACCAAGCTAGCAACATAGTTGATGCAGTTCAAAATGATATTATCAAAATTGAAGAAATTTTAAAAAACCATGATAGTTGAAATTAAAATTGGCAAATCAAATTATAAAATTGATTGCAAAGAAAATGATCATTCTAAGATTCTTAGCTGTGCTGAAAAATTAAATAATCGCGTAAATAAACTTAGCTCTAATCTTGGCAATATTGATGAAAAAACTTTATTGGTGATAACCTCCTTAATGCTTGAAGAAGAATTAAAAAATCTGAAAACTAAAATTGCTAAAAATATAAATTCCCCAAATAGCTCAAATGATAATAATTCACGACAATATAGCGAAGATGAGATGCTTGAAGCAATAGCGCAAAACAATGAAAACATTAATGATTATCTCACTAAAATTATTAAAAAAATTCAATAATATTAATTTTAGTTTTTTTCTAATAGAAAATATTAGCCATGAACATTTCTCAACAAAAAAAACTAATTCGTAGTAAATATCGTCAACTTCGAATTCAACTTAGTCCGATTGAGGTTCAACAACGCTCAACGCTTATTGCTCAAAATGTCATCACTAATATTTTAAAAAAAATATCTATTTTAAATAATTTAAAAATTGCCTGCTATGTCAGTGCTTTTAACGAAGTTAGATGCGATGAGATTATTAATTTTTTGTTAGCTAATAAAATTATCACTGCCCTACCCAAAATAAATGAGACCACTCAAGATCTTGATTTTATTGAATATAACCCAACAATCCAATTGCAAAAAAATAAGCAATTCACCAATATTTTAGAACCCAATTCGACACTCAAAATTATCCCCGATATTATCATTATGCCTTTAGTTGCTTTTGACAAAAATTGTCGAAGACTGGGAATGGGAGCGGGATATTACGACAAAACATTAGCCAACCTACAACGCCAAAATTCCAAAATTAAAACAATTGGCTTGGGTTATGATTTCCAAGAGTTCAAACCCTCTCTAACTGTTGAAAAACATGATCTGAGCCTTGATTTCATTGTCAGCGAAAAAACAATTTTTTTACCAAACTAAGGCATTATTGACTCAATAAACAAAAAAAATTTCATTTTTTTTAAAATTAATTGTTGCTTTAAATTTTTATAGTCTGTAAGTTTGTCGATAGGAACTAGCCAATACCGAGTTGAAAAACAAAGTATAAGTTAGTTTTTAATTTTTTTTAATATTAACATAAAAGAGATCATTTATGCATAAAACAGACTTAATTAAAGAAATTGCTAATCAAACTGGACTTTCACAAAAAGACGCAGGTGCTGCTTTAGAAGCCTTTTTGAAAACAGTTACTAAAGCTTTGAAAAAAGGCGATGTAGTAACTTTAATTGGTTTTGGAACTTATAAAGTAGTTAAAACTGCTGCTAGAAAGGGACGCAATCCTCAAACTGGAAAAGAAATCCAAATTAAACCATCTAAAAGAGTTAAATTCTCTGCTGGTAAAGCATTGAAAGATTCTGTTAAGTAGTTTCTTTAATAAAAACCCTTACGTTAAATTTAGCGTAAGGGTTTTTTATTGGCTGATTTTATTTTCGAGTTTTTATTACTCAGCCTTGTTAAACTAATTTTTAAACTTATAAAATTAGCTAAATTACAAATCTGAATTATCTTGGTTGAAATGAAGTTAGTTTATCAATTGATTAAATTAACTGTTGAATTTCAAAAATAATTAAATCATAATTGTAAAAAATTTTTTAAATTGGGTGATTAGCTCAGTTGGTAGAGCATCTCCCTTACAAGGAGAGGGTCGGCAGTTCGAGCCTGTCATCACCCACCATAAATTCCACCAAAAGAATTATTTAAATTAATTATTTAAATTATGCCAAGGTAATTTTTTAAAATTATTTTAAAATTATTTATTAAAAGCTGTGAATTTATAATTATTTTAAAAATAATTGTTGATAAAATTAGATTTTAAATTTTTAATCAATTTTTTAAAAAAAATTTTGGTTTATAACTTAAATTTTTCTTCCATTGCGAGGCTGTAGCTAGTTGCTTAGAGCGCATGACTAGCTTAAATCAAGCCATGGCTTGATTTAGAAAACTTGTGTTAGAAATTTATATTAAAAATTTTGCATTAAATTTTTGCTTAAATTCAAAAATTTAATAGAAAATTTTTGGTTCATAACTT
>JBJTWJ010000137.1:0-20577 GCA_046081665.1 Alphaproteobacteria bacterium
ATTTTGAAATTTTCATATTTATTTTATTTTTTATTTAGATTTGTAATTATTATTAATTAATTTAGTTATTGATAACTACTTTGTTAACTTTAATTTTTTTATTTATGGATATTAAATCTAAAAACCTCACCATTTCAATGCCTTCAGACCTTTTTGTTTCTCTTGAAAAATCAGCATCAGCTCTTGATAGAAGTAAAAACTATTTGGTTAGAAAATCGCTAGAATTATTTTTAATCAACAATAAATTTTATCAAAAGCCAATCAAAAAAATTGGTGAAATCAAACAGCGTAAAAAAAGAAAAGCTGTATCTGCATCAGAGTAATAACATCTTTTCAAATTTTTTAATTTGGTCTCGAAGGATCACCGCTCTTTCGAAATCAAGCTCCACGGAAGCTTCCAACATCTCTCTCTTCATTTTTTCAATATCTTCAAAAGTAATTTTTTTCTTCATATCCTTATCTTCCTCCTTTTTCTTGCCATATAAATTTTCTAAATTTGAGCGAATATCTTTATAGGTAGTTTTTGGTTGAATGTTATTTTTTTTATTATGCTCCATTTGTATTTTTCGACGACGAGCAGTTTCTGCCATTGCTTTAACGATTGATTTAGTTTCCTTGTCGGCATATAAAATAACTTTACTCTCGGAATTTCGTGCCGCTCGACCAATAGTTTGAATCAAGGAAGTTTCGTTGCGCAAAAAACCTTCCTTATCTGCATCCAAAATGGCTACCAAAGCGCATTCAGGAATATCCAAACCTTCGCGAAGTAAATTTACTCCAACCAAACAATCATGTTTTCCAAGGCGAAGATTTTGGATAATTTCAATACGGTCAAGAGTATCAACATCGGAATGCATATAAACCACATTAATACCTTGATCCGCAAAATAATCGGTTAAATCTTCAGCCATTTTTTTGGTAAGAGTAGTAACTAAAGTTCGATAGCCTTTTTCCTTAGTTGCCACCACCTCTTTCAGCAAATCTGCGACTTGATTTTTGGCACTTCTAATTTCACAAACTGGATCAAGCAAACCAGTTGGACGAATTATTTGCTCAACAATTTCTCCATCAGCTTTTTGCAATTCATATTTACTTGGAGTTGCCGAAACATAAATAGTTTGTGGCTTAAAACTCTCCCATTCACCAAATTTTAGAGGGCGATTATCAAGAGCGCTTGGCAAACGAAATCCATGCTCAACTAAAACTGATTTTCTGGCATTGTCACCTTTCGACATACCATCAATTTGCGGAACCGAAACATGGCTTTCATCAACAAACAATAAAGCATCCGACGGTAAATATTCAAATAAGGTTGGCGGAGGCGATCCAGCTTCCCTTCCCGTCAAATATCGTGAATAATTTTCGATGCCTTTACAACTTCCAAGAGCCACCATCAACTCCATATCATAGGTGGTGCGCTGATTTAATCTTTGCATTTCCACGATTTTTCCCATTTTTTCTAACTCTAACAATCGCAAGTTTAAATCGCTTTTAATTTTTAAAAGAGCCTTTTGAACAATATCGGCAGGAGCTACATAATGCGACGAAGGATAAATGGCAACATTATTAAATTTCTGAAAAGTCTCGCCCGTAAGTGGGTCAAATTCGACAATTTCATCAATTTCATCACCAAACATAGAAATACGCCACGCCTTATCTTCAAGATGCGAAGGAAAAACATCAACTACATCACCTTGCACTCGAAAATTTCCGCGTTCAAAATCCATATCGTTGCGGGCATATTGCATATCCACCAATCGCATAATTAATTTTTGTCGATTAATATTTTCGCCAATCTTGAGACGAAGCACCATCTGGCTATAATATTGGGGCGAACCGATACCGTAAATGCAAGAAACTGAAGCAATAATAATAGTGTCTTTGCGTTCAAATAAAGAGCGGGTAGCATTATGTCGCAGGCGATCGATTTGTTCATTTATCGAACTATCCTTTTCAATAAATGTATCAGTTTTGGCGACATAAGCTTCGGGCTGATAATAATCATAAAATGATACAAAATAACCAACCTCATTATCTGGAAAAAACTCTTTCATTTCGCCATATAATTGAGCTGCCAAAGTTTTATTATGAGCCATAATTAGCGTTGGTCTTTGCGTTTGCTCAATAATATTTGCCATCGTAAAAGTTTTGCCCGATCCAGTTATTCCAAGCAAAATTTGATCATTCTTTTTGTTGTTTAAGCCGTTCACCAACTTTGCTATAGCTTGGGGCTGATCACCAGCCGGCTTATATTTAGAGTGAATTTTAAATTTAGTCATAGGAAAATTTTTATTAAAAAAATAATTTTATCAACTTAAAGACTTGCAATCAAGTAAAGAATAATCTTGCTAATTTTTTAAAAAAACTTAAGCTAAATTTTAGATTTTAACCTTAAAACTTTTTTTTATTATGACCGATATAGCAAAACTCGTTTCAGGCTTTCGCTCCTTTAAAGCAACCACTTTTGATAGAAAGCGCGACATTATTCGCCATTTGATTGAACAAGAACAAAAGCCAACTACCTTAATTATTTCATCTTGTGATTTACAAATTTCGCCTGCCGAAATTTTTTCTGCCAATCCGGGTGAATTTTTCATTCTCAACAATATTGGTGGCATGGTACCAAAATATAAAACACAAGGTATTAGCGGTATTTTATCGGCTCTTGAATATGCCGTTATCAACCTTGAAGTTGAAACAATTCTTGTCCTAAATAACGCTCATTGCACCAGCACAAAACTTATTATGTCCGATGATTTTGTGGCCTTCAAAAGTAAAATGTCGGAAACTATGAAGGTGTGGCTCTCAATTGCTTCTGAAGCTCGCGATGTTGTTAAACAAGAAATGGCAAAACATAGTATTGAAGAACAAGAAGCCGCTTTTGAAAAAGAAAGCTTGGTTATTTCCTTAAATAATTTATTGACCTACCCTTACATCAAAGAAAAAGTTGGTAAAAATAAATTAAAAATTTTGGGATGGCAATTTGATGTTGAAACTGGCGAAATTTCTGCCTTCAACCCAGCCAGCGGTCTTTTTGAAATTATCAATTAATACCACTTATACCAAATCCCATCTTTAAATAAAATTGTAACAAAATATTTTTGCCAGTCGTGCCTAAAAGGCAACGCTCATGATTTTTGAGATAAAAATTTTTAAAAAATGAAGCTGTATATCCATACAGCTGAGGCCATGTCGTTGCCGTTTAGGCACGACTATTAAAATTTTAGAGATTTTTAGCCAAAAATATGAAGTTAGAATTTTAATTTTTTTTAAAACTTTTAAAGATATTGATTTGGTATTATACCATTTCAACTTAATAAATGATAAATTAAGCAAGATATTTTTTAAACATGATTAAAAATTTTTTATTAATAATTTTTTTGATATTTACTTTTCAGCATCAGGCTCTAGCAACAACTTATTCTGGAGTTGATCTTAAGGTTGTTGATATTGATGGTAAAATTTTTAACATTAATGATCAAAAAAATAAAGCAGTCTTGGTTTTATTCTGGGCTCAATGGTGCAATTATTGTCGTAAAGAAATGGTTTATTTGGATGAGGTTTATCAAGAATACAAAGACCTAGGATTGGAGATCATCGCTTTATCAATTGATAATAAGCAAAATCAAGAAAAAATGGTGGCATTTGCCAGAAAATTTAGTTATCGCAGTGCATTTTTTGAAGATGCCAAAACTAGTTTTTCAAATACTAAAAATGTTGTTCCTTTAATTCAAATTGTTGATCACAAAAGAAGTGTGATATATAGCCTAACTGGATATGTTTCCAAAGATGAAATTGTCAATGCTGTTAAAAAAGCCTTAGAATAATTCCAAATTTATAAATACCTAATTGGTTCATTTATTAGTTGAAATGGAATAATTTACACAGCCTTATCGTTAATGCGATCAACACCTTTGGTGAATTCATCGCTATGATGCGTTTTGGCATCGCGGTCTTTTTCAAAACCAACATGAAATAACGCATCACCTTTGTTAACCAAAGGCAATACTGAGCAACCAATAATCATTCCAGACTGCGAAGCACGAATGCTAACCTTGTTATCACCAAAAGGATTTGAAATTTCGGCGAGAATTTGTCCTTTTTTAACAACATTGCCAAGCTTGGCTTTGGCCAGACAAATTCCGCTTTGAGATGCTCTGACCCATGATGAAGAACGAGCAACAAAAATTTGTTTTGGCAATGATTTGCGAGATTTTTTAATCATGCCGATTTCGATAAGAACATTAAGTACGCCATCAAGACCAATTTGAACAGCATGCTCGTCGAATCTTAATGCTTCGCCAGCTTCATACAAAATCAACGGGATTTTGGCTTGTGAAGTAGCTTCACGAAGTGAGCCATCTCGTAAATTAGAATTAACGATTGCTGGAGCATTAAAAGCTTGAGCCAAACGCATATTTTCTTGATTGGAAATGTCGGTACGAATTTGCGGAAGATTTGTTCGGTTATAAGCACCTGTATGAATATCAATGCCATAATCAGCTTTAAGAACAATTTCTTGCATAAATTTAAATGCTAATTGCGAGGCTAAAGAGCCGTTTTTCAATCCCGGAAAACAACGGTTTAGGTCTCTTCGATCTGGTAAGTATCTTGAGCGATCATTAAAACCAAAAACATTGACCACCGGAATCGCAACTAAGGTTCCGCACAATTGTTTTTCATCAAGAACTTTTAGGAGTCTACGGACAATTTCAATACCAATAATTTCATCGCCGTGAATGGTTGAGCAAACAAACAGGGTTGGTCCGTTTTGGGCGCCATTTAAAACTTCAACCGGTAAATTGACGGGTGTAAAATCAAAAATACTACCCATATCGATGTTGATACGAGTTCTTGTTGCAGGTTTAATGACATGTCCAGCTAGTAAAAAATTATTACTAACTTTTTTGGCGATTTGTTGCGAGATTTTTTTCATAGATTTATTTTTTGGGCTTACAAAAAGCGTAAGATAAAATTTTATAACATAATTTTGCACTTAAGAAATCGCAAGAATGCAGATATTTCACAGGAGCAAGTTCAACCACATCAGCTCCTACAAATTTACAAATTTTACTAGCTTGACGAATTATTTCTAAGGCATCATCCCATTGCATACCTCCAGGTTCAGGTGTGCCAGTAGCCTGCATAATTCCTGAGTCAAAACCATCAATGTCAAAAGTTAAAAACACTTCTCGACCCTTCAGGGGAGCAACAATTTTCTCAGGATCCCAATTTTTTTTATCTTTAGCAAAATGAATTTTAATTCTTTTTGAATTTGCCTCAAGATAGGGAATTTCTGAAGCTGAGATATTACGAATACCACAAGAAATTAGAGTTGAGATCGGATTGTCCATGACCCGACGCAAAGCCGAAGCATGAGAGAAATGTTCACCATCATAGCCATCACGAAGATCAGCATGAGCATCAAAATGTAAAATTGCTAAGTTAGGATATTTTTTTACAAAAGGACGAATTGATCCTGCGGTAATTGAATGTTCTCCGCCAAGAATCAAAGGAAATTTTCCAGCCTGTAAAATTTTATCAGTAATTTTTTCCAACTGCTCAAGGCTTTTGGCAACAGAAGTTTTGTTAATTTTTACGGCTTTCATCGTTAAAACTCCATATTGCAAAAAAGGTTCGCACCAAAATTCTTCGTCAAATAATTCAAGTTGAGGTGAAGCCTTGATGATTGCTTTAGGGCCGTTTCTGGTTCCACCACCATAGCTCACTGATTTTTCTAAACCAAAGGGAACAATAATAACCTTGGCATCATCGGGATTTTTTAAATAGCCATTTTTTATATAATCATCAGGAACACCTAAAAAACCATCTTTAAGGCTTTCAAAACTAAAATCTTTGAAAAGTTGATTTTTAATATTAATTGTTGATTTTTGTGTTTTTTTCATAATTTAATTATTATGTATTAGTTTTTAACGGTTATAATTTATAATTAGTAATTTTAATTTAGCTATAATATAAATTCAATTTTTTATAATATTAACATGCCCCATTTTTCGTCCTTCAATTGCTTGATCTTTGCCGTAGATATGAATTTTAGCATACGGATTTTTTTTGTATTCATCGATTGCAAAAATTTCAGTGCCAAGCAAATTTTGCATATAACCTTCTGCAAAATAGTTAACCGCTCCAAGCGTTGAATTGGTAATGCTACGAATAACTTGTTCAAATTGCGAGGTGATGCAGGCATCCATTGAAAAATGCCCTGAGTTGTGAGGACGAGGAGCCATCTCATTAACCAATAGTTGATCATCAACTACAAAAAATTCTACTGCCAAAACACCAACTAAATCAAGAGAATTAGCAATTTTGGTAGCAATTTTTTTGGCATCATCTTTGAGTTGCTGATTAATTTTTGCAGGATAAATGCTGTGATATAAAATGCCGTTTTTATGGATATTTGTCAGTGGTTCATAACACATGATTTGTTGATCTTTATTGCGAGCAACTATCACTGAAATTTCTTGATCAAATTTACAAAACTGCTCTAATATCAAAGGAGTTTTGTGTTGGGTATTATCAAATGTTTTATAAATTTCCAGTAATTGCTGATTAGTTATTTTATCATCTATTGGCTCTTGACCTTTGCCATCATAGCCCATCAAGGCAGTTTTTAAAATTGCTTTTTGGAAATTTTTCAAACCATTTTGCAAATCATCAAAATTATTTATTGCCAAGTATGGAGTGGTTTTAACGGCTATTGAATTAAGAAAATTTTTTTCAAGTAAACGATGTTGAGTAATTTTTAGAATATTAACGCTAGGGGCAAAATCAACTTTGCGAGCAATATATTCGGCACATTGTAAAGGAATATTTTCAAATTCGATGGTTGCGATATCAATGGCGTTACAAAATTTTTCTAAAATTTTTTCGTCTGAATAATCGCCGATGAATGATTGTTCTACAACTTGACATGCTGGACTATTGGCCTGATCGCTAAGAACGACAATTCTATGACCTCTTTTGTGACCCGCTAGAGCAATCATTCTTCCTAATTGTCCACCGCCAACAATGCCGATAGTTGCTTGCTGATTTTTGTTTGTATTTTGTTTATTTGCCATATTTTAATATCTTATTGATTTTACAGGCTTAATTAATTATAATTCATTTTATTTTATTGCTTAACTTTTTCAAGAAAAATTATGACCGTTATGCAAAGCGAAATTTCAGCATCAATGTTGGAAATCTTGGTTTGTCCATTATGCAAAGGACAACTAGTTTATGATCAAATAAATCAAGAGCTAACATGCTATCAATCAAAATTGGCATACAAGATAAAAGACGGCATCGCGATTATGTTGATTGATGAAGCTCGCAAAATTGAATAAATTTAATAACTATGCCTCAACAACATCAAAATTTAAAAAATTCGCGAAAGTTCAAAAAATCCTCGCAGACATGGTTGCGTCGTCAACTAAATGATGAATTCGTTGAGAAAGCCAAAATCATGGGATTTCGTAGTCGTGCCACTTTTAAAATTATTGAAATTGATGAAAAATTTAAAATTTTTAAAAAGAATAAAATTGTTGTTGATTTAGGAAGTGCTCCGGGTGGTTGGAGTCAGTACTGCGTTGAAAAAGTAGGTAGTAATAATGTTTTGGCAATTGATCTTTTATTTATGCCAGAAATTGCTGGGGTAAAATTTTTACAGCAAGATTTTTTAGCCGATGATGCGGTTGAAAAAATTCAGCAATCATTAAAAGAAATTCCTTATAATTCAAAGGGGTTGTGCGATGTTTTGATGAGCGATATGGCGAGCAATACAACTGGAGATCAAACCACAGATCATTTACGAATTATTGGGCTACTTGAGGAAGCGCTTGATTTGGCCTTAAAAATTTTAAAAACAAATGGTTGTTTTGTTGGCAAAATTTTTCAGGGTGGTAGTTCCGATTTAATTTTAAAAAAATTGCGTGGCAATTTTAGTGAAGTTAAATATTTTAAACCGCAATCTTCGCGCCAAGATTCTGCAGAGACTTATCTGGTTGCCCTAGGTTTTAAAGAAGATTTAAGGAAGTTTTAAGGGAAAAGATTTGGCTTAATTTGTGATGTATCTCAAAATCTTGCACAAAAGCTTAGAAAAAATATCGAGTTTTCTTGGGATTAAAATAAATTGGCAAAAGGCTTTTTAATTACTCGAGATTACCGCCTGATATTATCACTAAAAATTTTTGATTTTGCTGTGAAGGATTAATATCAAGATATGCTTTAAGACCGGCCATACCAAGTGCTGAAGTTGGTTCAATTTTTTCTTTAAAAATTTCGCTTAACTGCTTTTGCCAGAGAATTATTTGATCTTCGCTGATCTCAATAATTCCAGAAATTTGTTTTAGATAGTTATAACATCGATTCGATACTTTAAGGGTTCGAGCACCATCGGCTATTGTTGGTGGAGTGTCATCAAAGCCAATAATTTTGCCTAATTTTAAAGATTGACTGGCGTCATTAGCTTGCAGTGGTTCGCATCCAAAAACCTTGGCGTTAGGCGAGAGTTCTTGTTTAGCAAGATAACTTCCTGCGATTAGTCCACCTCCTCCGCAAGGGGCAAAAATTGCACTAACTTCACCAATTTCGCGAAGTGCTTCATAAGTGCATGTTGCTTGCCCAGCAATAACCTCATCATTATCAGAAGGGTGAATGAAAAAATAACCTTCAGCTTGTTTGCTTTCTGCCAAGGCATTAGCCTGACTTCTTTTTTCGCATAAAACCACTTCTGCACCAAGATCTCGGGTAAGTTTAATTTTAAATGGCGAAACGGTGCTGGCCATGTAAATTAAAACCGGAATTTTTAATTTTGCTCCAACATAAGCAATGGCTTGAGCATGATTTCCTGAGCTTTGAGCGACAATTTTTTCTGGCAAATGACGATGAGTTTCATAATATTTTAAAACTGCATTAAATGCCCCGCGGATCTTGAAAGAGCGAGTTATTTGCTGGCAATCCATTTTAAAAAAAACTTCAGCTTTTACGTTTTGATTGATAATTTTGCTGGTGAAAATTGGCGTTCGATTAATAAATTTTTTAATACGTTGATCAGCTTCAATAATGTCAGAAAATTTTAAAAATTTCATGCAAAGCAAATTTTTTAAGGGTTAAATTAATAAAGCAATTTGTTTTTAGGGCTTGAAAGGCAATTATATTTTTATATTTTTAAAAAAAATAAATTAAATTACAAACAAAATAATTTAACAATAGTTGTTAGTTCTTATAAATATTAATTTTTTTCATTTTATTACTATTGATTAAAACAAGATTGTCTTTGAAAATTTTTAAATTATCTTTGTCAACAAGGATCATGTTTTAAGGTTTTTAAAACCCAATTTGTTTTGGCTATCATCAGAAATCAAATATCAGCTTTAAGGATTAAGCTGTATAAAATTTGTTCATTTATAATACCATGGAAAATTTTTTAAAAAAAATTCGACAAGATCGCAAAATTGCCCAGAGTGATTTAGCGCAGAGAGTAGGGGTCAGCAAGCAGTTAATCAATGGTTTTGAAAATAAACGCAATGGCATTTCTAACGAAGTTTTAAGAAAAATAGCTGAAATATTAGGGGTTTCTCCTGATGCAATTCTTAGTGGTAAATCTAGCAATCCTTTTGACGATCAAGGCCGAAAACAACTCAGTGAGGCAATGAACTTAACATTTAAGCATTATGGCGAGGAATTCGATAAAGAAACAATTGTTAAAATTGCTACCGAGTTATACGGGTTAATGATTGATTTTGATGGATTAAAAAGCGATTCTGATAAAAAGAAATTTAAAAGATCTTTAGCAGATAAAATTGCTCTTGGTCTTGCTTCAAAAACCTTTCTTAATGAAAAAAAAATTAAAAAATTATGAGTAGTAAAAGAAAAAAATTAGCTAAAAAAGAATTAGAAAAAATCTATGATAATCGTTTCAAATGGTTGCAAGCAGGAAGGGTCCTGAACGGTAGATTTAATAATTCACTCGAAGATAATCCTCGCTTGAAATTAATTTTAAAGCTGTCATTATTTGCCAATGTTGGCATTTGGCTAACTGTTTATCTTGTTACTTTAAAAATTGTCTAATTATGACTGATAAAAAATATTTACTTTACGTTGAAGATGAAGAATTTCAAGCTAAGCTTTTTGCTCATATTTTAGAAGGCGAAATGGCTGAGTATGGTTACGGCGTTGTTACGTTGAGTAGTGGTATGGATTTTTTAAATTTCCTTGCTGGCGAAAAAGAGTTAAGTGTTAAACGCGAACATATTGGCTTGGTTTTGCTTGATCTGTCGATGCATGACATTTCTGGAATGCAAATTTTAAAAAATCTTAAACGCTATGATTTTGAGATACCGGTTGCAGTTTTCAGTGCCCGTGAGGATAAAGAAACTGTTGATGAGGTAAAGAAGCTTGGTGCAGTTGAATATTTCGTCAAAGGTAAAGATCTAGAAGAGCTTGCACGAATTAAAAAATTCATAATTAAAAAATTGCAAGAATCTTAAATTTAAAATCATTTTGAATTTAGTTAATTGCAATTACCGAGATGTTTCTTCCGCAATCACTGAGACCCTGATGGTTGGCTCTTCGATAACTAAAAAAACTTGAAGATTCATCGTAAGTGTCAATTTTGCTAACCTCAATGCTTTTTGTACCAAGATTGCTAATTTTTTGTTCAACGTATCCGCATAGATTAAAATTAAATTTATCTGGTTTTTGAGTGGTTTTAAAAAATTTATTATTATCAGAATTTTCATTGATGAAATCTTGATAAAAGTCTAGCGAAATTTCGTAAGAATTTTGTTGAATCATTGGTCCAATTTTTGCAGAAATTTTTTTGGCACCAAGAGCTTTCATTGCCTTAACGGTTTCTTCAATAACACCAAGCTTAGCTCCTCGCCAGCCAGCATGGCAAGCTCCGACAATTTTGCTTTGATCATCAAAAAATAAAATTGGTGAGCAGTCTGCAGTAACTATGGCAAGAACCACTTCTATTAAGTTTGTAACAATCCCATCAGCCTTTGGTAGACTTTGTTCGCCATAAATTTTAGATTTATCATCAATAACCACAACTTCTTTGCCATGAATTTGATTGAGCATTAAAATATTTTGGAAATTAAAATGTAAACTTTTCAAATTTAGAGCTAGGTTATCACGGTTTTTCAAGGCTCTGTCAACTATACAATCATTACCAAAAAAATGAGTCTTAATCATAAATTAATTTATATTTTTTGTTTAAAATAACGAAATTTTTGTAAATATTCCTGCGGATCTTTGATTTTTACTAGAGAATTTTTGTCAGTAAAAAACATATCATGAAGCCTTGTGAGCAAGAATCTCATGCTTGCTGTTGCTAAGGCAATTTCTAAGAAATTTTTTTCGGTGTTATTAATTTCTCTGATGTTTTGATAAGAATCAAGCATATTTGTGTATTTTTCATAATTAAATTTTGTTTCATCAAAACACCATGCGTTAATAGTAATTGCAAGATCATAAATTAGCAGATCAACCCCAGCAAAATAAAAATCAATTACTCCTGTTAAATTCTGTTGATCATCAAAAAAAACATTGTCAGCAAATAGATCAAGATGAACAGCATTTTTAGGCATTTGCATCGGATGATGATTTTGCCATAAGGAATTTAAAACTGCTATGCCATCAGCAATTTCTTCGTTTAAACCCCGTTGATATTGTTCTAATTTATTGGCAAATTTAGCGAATAAATTTTGAAAATTATTGATGCTCAAATCATTGTTACGATAACCTCTAAAATCACTGACTGCCAGATGCATCTTTGCTAAAGTTTGCCCAACTTGTTGACAATGTTTAGTGGTGATATTGAGATAATATCCTTGGTCATTAGGTTGAAGGGTTTTGCCGTTTAAAAAACTAACAATCACTGAATCTTTGTTTAGAAATTTAGTGATGAATTCATTATTTTTGTTAGCAATTGGCTGTGGACAAGAAATTTTTTTTTGAGCCAAATGCTCTTTTAAATTTATGAAAAATGGCAAGTCTGCAGGATTAATTCTTTTTTCAAAAATTGTTAAAATAAATTTGTTTTGCGTAGTGTGAATTATAAAATTTGAATTATCGATACCATCAACAATCTCAGTGATTTTAAACAATTCACCTAGCTCATAATTTTTTAAATGTTGTTGTAATTGTGAAGTGGTTATTTTGGTATAAACTGCCATAAAATTTATTTTTTATCATCATTAATTTGTTGAACTTTTTGCCAACTTTCCTGCCATGAAGCATTTGATTTAATGCCTTTAGTCCATGAGCCATTAGTTTTGTTAATTCGTGATTCAACTTTATCTTTAAAAAATGTTTGCGGTTCAATTAATTTAACTTTGTTAGCGATTTCAATAGTTGTTTGGGCGATTTTTGGATCAATCATTGGCCGTATTTGTGGATTAAAAATTTTATCAATAAATTTGGTGGTGTTAGCAAAAAAATCCATGACTTCAGAGGTTGTAAAATCGCCATTGCTAATGACATTTCGCGAGATGCTAAGCAATTCAAAATAACGGGCAAATAGTTCCGATAAAAATTGCTGAGGTTTGTAAGCTTTAAGAGCATCAACCATTAATCTTTGAATTTCGAAACGAAGAGGAATCAACTGAGCTTGACGATCTTTCATGTCAAAGCCAATAGCTTGACGAAATTCTTCACCAAGATTAATTCGGCTTTCATATTCCAAGGCATGAGCCATTTCATGAGCCAAAACATTGTAGTTAAGACTTCGCAAAATAATTTTTAATTTTTTTTGATGAAAAAATTTATTACTGACTTTGTCCATGAAGCTTTGCCCTTGAGTTAAAAAACAACCAACATTTGTATCCCAGCCTTTGATATATTTGATTTCAAAGCGTAGTTCCTGACTTTGTAATTTAGTTAAAATTAAATCTAAACCATCTTTAAAAAGTTCAATGCGATAAAGATCGCAAAATAATTTTAAAAATTTTTCATCTTGCTTTTGCCCTTCATAGTCAATTTGTGAGGAAATAATATTTTGTAAAAAATTATCCATAATTTATTTCTTTTTTAGTGGTCGACAATATAGCTCTAAACGGTGTCCAACTAGCTCAAAACCATGGTCTTTAGCAATTTTTTCTTTAAGTTTTTCTAATTCTTCATTATAAAATTCATGAACTTCGTTACACGAAATGTCGACTAAATGATCGTGATGATCATCGCCATCAAGCTTTTCATATCTTGACTTGCCTCGACCAAGAAAATCATGACGAGCAATTAAGCCAAATTCCTCAAAAAAATTTAATGCTCGATATACTGTAGCTATGCCAATTCGTGGATTAATTTTTAAAGCTCGATGATAAACTTCTTCAACATCAGGATGATCATCGCTTTGCGAGATAACTCTAGCAACGATTCGGCGATTTTCGGTTAATCTGATTTTACGCTCTTCACAGAGTTTTTCGATAATTGAATTCATATAAAAATTGATTGGACTTGAAGTTAAATAATACCATTTCCACTAAATAAATGATACAATAAGTATTTTTGGTATTTTTAACTATTAACTTTTTTTTTAAAAGAAAATTCTTCTTGCAATAATAATAACAAGCTTCTAAACTCAATACGCATAAGTAAATCGCCCTGTTTGGCAAAAAAAAATTTTATAAAATAATTGCTTATTTTAATTTTTCTAGCTAAATATTCACTAATAAATTTAAAGTGGCATTTAATATGACAATTAATCGTAAAATCATTGAAACATCTGCTCCAGCTCTAACCTTTGACGATGTTCTCCTCAAGCCTGCCTTTTCCAAGGTTTTGCCTAATGAAGCTAGCACTCTTACCAAAATCACTAAAAATATTTCTTTAGAAATTCCAATCATTTCTGCAGCTATGGATACCGTTACAGAGAGTAGACTTGCTATTGCCATGGCTCAATGCGGAGGTCTTGGTTGTATTCATAAAAATCTTTCGATCAAAGAGCAAAGTGAAGAAGTTAGAAAGGTCAAGAAATTTGAGTCTGGAATTGTTAATAATCCTTTAACCATAACTCCCGATGAAACCCTCGGTGATGCTTTGGCTTTGATGTCAACTTACGGAATTTCCGGTATTCCAGTTGTTAAAACAGGATCAAAAAAACTTGTGGGAATTGTTACCAACCGTGATGTGCGTTTTGCTAGTGACAAAAAACAACCGATTAAAGAATTGATGACCAAAACAAATTTGGTTACTGCCAAGCAAAATATCAGCAAAAGCGAAGCTAAAAATTTACTTCACAAAAATAAAATTGAACGCATTATTATCATTGATAACGCTGGTAACTGTGTTGGTTTAATGACTGGCAAAGATATTGAAAAAACTAAACAATTTCCTTTTGCTTCAAAGGATCAAGAAGGCAGGTTGTTAGTTGCAAGTGCTACGGGTGTTGGAAAAGATGGAATAAAACGAGCGGAAAGTTTAGTTGAAGCGGGAAGTGATTTGATCATTGTTGATACCGCACATGGTCATTCGCAAGGGGTGATTTCATGTGTTAAGGAATTAAAAAAACTTTTCCCCAAGCAAGAAATTATTGCTGGCAATATTGCCACTAAAGAAGCAAGCAAGGCATTATTTGATGCTGGGGTTGATGGTGTTAAGGTTGGAATTGGTCCAGGGTCAATCTGCACAACAAGAGTTATTGCTGGGGTTGGTGTTCCTCAGCTCTCAGCTCTATTTGATGTTTTAGAATTTTGTGATAAAGTTAAGATGCCAGTAATTTCAGATGGTGGAATTCGTTTTTCAGGAGATCTTGCTAAAGCCATAGCAGGAGGTGCATCAGCGGTAATGCTTGGTGGATTGTTGGCTGGAACTGAAGAAACACCTGGGGAGATAGTTTTGTTTAAGGGTAGGTCTTATAAAATTTATCGAGGAATGGGTTCGCTTGGAGCAATGGCTCGCGGTTCTGCAGATCGTTATTTTCAACAAGACGTTAATGACAAAATGAAGTTAGTTCCTGAAGGGGTTGAAGGGCGAGTGCCTTACAAAGGAGCGGTTAGTGATGTTATTCATCAGCTTGTTGGTGGACTTAAATCAGCGATGGGATATACTGGCAATGCAACAATTGACGAGATGCGTCACAATTGCCAATTTGTGCGGATCACCAACTCGGGTTTAAAAGAATCTCATCCTCATTCAATAGCCATTACTTCAGAATCACCAAATTATTCAACCGAAACTTAATTTATGAATTATTTTAAGGATAAAATTTATTATCACCATCAAGCTCATCGATTATTCTTATTGTTATTTTTATTATTTTTTTGCAGTCAAATAATTTTTTGGTATAAAACTCATCGCTTTAGAGTTGAAGTAGAAATTGTTCCAGAAGTGATTAGTAGACCTGCAACTCAGATTTTATCGTTAGGAGATCGTGAATTTTTATTTCGCACTTTAGCGATGAATTTACAAAATATGGGTGATGTTTTTGCAGGTTTTGTAAGTTTAAAAAAATATGATTATCAGCGGATTTATCAATGGGCTTCAAGGCTTGACGAGCTTAATGAGCAATCAAGATTAGTGCCATCACTGGTTAGTTATTACTATGCCAATAATGACAATCAAGCCGATTTAATTTTTTTGGTAAAATATCTTGACGAACATGCTAGTAAAAATATTGATAAAAACTGGTGGTGGATGTTTCAAGCTATTCAAATTGCTAGAATTGGGGTTAGAGATTTTGATTTAGCTTTAAAATTGGCTAATAAATTGGCAAGCAACAATGCTATTGATGCACCACTGTGGACCAAGCAAATGCCTGCTTTTATCAGTAAAGAAAAAGGTGATGATTGTCTGGCGTTTCAGGTGATAAATAAAATTTTAATTGAAAGTGAAAATAATACTCGACCAATTTCTGTTGATGAAATGAATTTTATGCGTTATTTTATTGGCGAGAGATTGAAAAGTTTAAAGCAAAAAAAATTTGATCCAAGGCAATGTATACAAAAAATTTAGATAAAATTATTGCTTTGGCATTTAGTGAAGATAAGGTTTTTAATGACAAAACTAGTGATTTATCGATTCCTAAAAATCTTCAAACATCATTTGTTATCAAGACTCGAGAACCGATAATTTTTTGTGGTAATGAAATTATAAAACAAGTTTATAAACAGTTAAAAACTTTTAAAAAATTTAGAAATTCACCAATAAAGTTAGATTTTATTGCTAATGATCAACAAAATTTAAAAGCTAAAAGTGTTATTGCTAGCGGATATGGTTGTGCACGATTAATTTTTGCTAGTGAAAGAGTTATTCTGAATTTTATCCAGCATTTAAGCGGTATTGCTACGCAAACTCAAAAATATGTAAAGGCTTTGAATAATGCGAATATTGATATTTTAGATACCCGTAAAACTTTGCCAAGCTATCGATATCTTCAAAAATACGCAGTTCTTTGTGGAGGCGGAAAAAATCATCGTTTAGATTTAGGTGAAAGAATCTTGATTAAGGACAATCATCTAGCCAATAACGATCTAAGCATCGAGCAATTGGTAAAAAAAATTAAAAAGAAAACCAAGGATCTATTAATTGAAATTGAATGTGATCAACATTGGCAAGTCGTTGAAGCTGTTAAGGCTAATATTGATATTATTATGCTTGATAATATGAATAATGCTCAGCTTGCAGAATCAATTAAAACTATACGTTGCTCAAGCAAAAAAATTATCATTGAGGTATCTGGTGGAATTAATTTAAATAACATAAAAAATTATCGAGAGTTAGATATTGACTGTATTTCGATTGGCAGTTTAACTCACGGCGTTAAAGCTGTTGATATTGGCTTGGATATCGAAAATCATAATTTAAAACCACAATTTCGGCGATAAAAAAAATGATAACAAAAATTAAGCAATTTTAACAAAATTTATTAACTCTTAATTATGCAAAAACTTACTCAGGCTTTCATATTTTGCGCTGGAAGAGGTGAGCGGATGAGACCATTAACCGACACAATTCCCAAGCCATTGGTGAAAATTAACCAAAAAGCTTTGCTTGATTACACAATTGAAAAAATTAACAAAATTCCTTCAATTCAAAAAATTATTGTTAATGGTTATTATTTATCTGAGCAAATAGCTGATCACTTAACAAAACTCAATAATCCAAAAATTATTTTTTCAGCTGAAAATGAAAAATTTGAAACGGGTGGAGCATTAGTTTATGCTAAAAATTTAATCGATTTTAATCAACCATTACTGCTTGCCAATGGTGATGTGTTATGGCGGGAAAACGGCATAAGTGATATCGATTTACTGATCGAAAATTATGATAAAAATAACCATGGCATGTTGCTTGGACTCAAGAAATTTGCAGATTATCATGGGGTTGAAAAAAGAAAGAATGGCAAGTCTGGTGATTTTGATCTTCTTGCAAATAAAGCATTGTATCGTCATGAAAATAACGATATGAGCCATTGCTTTGTTGGTCTACAAATAATTAACCCGCAAATAATTAACCAAGCTCCAAGCCAATCTTTTTCAATATCACATTATTTTTTTAACAATATTCAAAAAGACCAATTGCTCAAAAATATCCAAGGCATTGAATTGCGTGGTGATTACTATCACATCGGAACCGTTGAATCCATAGCCAAAACTGAAAAATTATTAGAAAATAATTTTTAAGAAGCACTGTGTTTTAAGGGTCAAAAAAAATCTTATAAAAAATTTCTAATTTAGAACAATTAAAATTTTATTTTAAAAAAATTTTAGAATTTATAGCTAATAAAATGTTATAATGTTAAAAATAAATATTGTTAATAAATTTTATTGAAATGTTTCCCGCATCCAGCGATTTTTCCGATCAAGAATTTGACTTTAAAGCACCTCTAGAAATTACGAAAAATAAATTATTAAAATATAAAGAGCAATTTCGCAGTGGTGCAGATAATCGCATTAGAATTTTAAAGGTTGTTGATGATCCCTCAGGGCCTCTTGAAGTAATTTATTATAAAAAAAATGGACAAATATTTCTTCAATCTATTAAAGCTGGAGAGAATTTTGAAAAAGGTGAGATTAATAAGGCTAAAAAGGAATTGAATGATTTGCTTATTTTGTCGATGGCCTTAAAAAATGAATTCTACCAGGCTTTAGCTAACAAGGAAGAAAATTTTGATAAAAAAAAATATTCGCAAAGATTAGAGCAATATCTTGAGCTAGAGCGATTGATCTTGAAATTTACTCACCCAGTTAAAAAAGAAATGCCTAATATGCTCAAAGACCTCAATGCTCTTAGAGAAGAAGCTAGAAAAATAGCGACTGATTTTAAGAGTCAGGAAAATATAAGCCAGATACATAAAAATCATATTAACCCTGATCAAGAAGTTGGAAAAACTGTATCTATTCCAGAAATTGAAAATCTTGCATCCATAATCACTGCTCAAAGATTTATCGACGAAGTTAATAAAGAATTAGAGCATAGTAAATCGATGGAACAACCTTTTTTAGACCCAAGTAAAGCCAATGATCATAGCCATGAATTTAATCAAGGCATAGATGAAATCTTTGGAGATTTAACGAAATTAAATCACGTTATGAGATCTAATTTAGTATTTAATTTAAAGTTACAAGATTCAACTAAAAATGGATCTTCAATAGGAGAAATTTTACTTCAAGCATTTTTAAATTTTAGAAAAAATAAGCCAAATAATAGTTATGAAGAAAGTGGAGATTTTCCACCCGATCATAAATTGCTTGATACCAACAATTTTCTATATTCTCAAGCCAAAAAGCTAATAAAAAAAATTAGCGATACATGCAAAAAAACAGATGAATTTAAAGGACAAATCGCAAGTGAGTTAACAGCTGAGTTAACAGCGCATTTAAAGGAATTTTCAAAGTTAATTAACCCTCAATTCTTAGGCAATTTTTATGAAGATTCGTTATTTGCATTAAGTTATTCTGCGGTTGATCCTGAAGTAATAAAATTAGTTGAGGATAATTTAATAAAAGAAGTTTATGATGATGTTGGGTTGGTTAGAAGTGGGCATCAAAGCGTTGGATTTGTTGCACAAGATTCGTTAATTAGAAGAGTTATGGACGAACAATATTCAAACTCTGATGAGGCAGGACAAAATGATTTTTCAGATAAAGTTATCAATAGAATTTTAATACAAAGATCAATTCAAAGAGAATTAGCAAGTCTTTTAAAGGGTGGTAAAGAACCAAAAATTCAATGGGCAGATGATATTGAAATAGTTTTAGAGCGTGGGCATGCTGTAGCTAATCAAATATTAACAGATGCTAATGGCATTAAATCAAAAAAGGAAATTGATATTTTAGCAAATGATCTTCCAGAGCGTAAGCCAAGTCCAGAAACCTGGACAAGTTGGGGTCATAGATTAGCAGGAAATGCAGTAGGAGTAGTGAGGAGGACTATTGGAGTTTAGGTGCAAATATAATTGAAATATAACATTTCGTTGCGAAGTCATGTTATTGTAGATTTGAAAGCGGTTTCCATCACCCCATTTTTTTAATTATGCCCTAAAACCTGCAAAGCAGTGGAGCTGTGAGCTAAGTCCTCAAGGGCTTAAACCCCTGCTAGCACCATTCCTAGCATTTAATATTGCAAATATTATTGCTTGTAGTTTCAATTTCATTTTGAAGTTTTGTAATAAAATCTTTTTTGTTCAGGCCTTTTTTTATTGCTGGTAAAAATTTGATAGTGATTGTTCCTTGATTTTTTAGGATGGAATTTTTTGGCCAGAATAATCCTGAATTCAAGGCAACTGGAATAACATCAACTTCGCAAGCTAAATACAGAGCAGTTATTCCTGCTTGATATGGATATTTATCGCATGATTCCGTTACAGGAACACGAGTTCCTTGCGGAAAAATAATTACTGATTGATTTTGGGCAAGATATTTTTTGGACTTGCTGATAACTTCTTTTAATGCACTTGCTCCACCTTTACGATCGACACAAATTCCGCTCATAACACTCACAAACCAACCGTAAAAAGGAATTTTTTTTAATTCTTTTTTATAGGCATAAACAGGGCGATGAAATAACAAATGCATAACAATTGTCTCCCACATTGATTGATGTTTGCAAGCTATAATTGCAGGGTAATTGGGAATATTTTCTCGCCCTTCAACTTTAAAATCAATTTTACATAAAATTTTTAAAACCTTTAAGCCTACATGCGACCATAATTTTGCTCCGCGATCGGCAAGCTCTGAATCTTTGGTAACAATCGCCCAGAAAAATAAAATAGGGATTATCATTCCCCAAAGATTAATAAAAATAAAAAAGATTAGCGAATAAATAAATTGCATCAAAGGCTTAACAAAGAGGATTTAAAGGAGTGGTGCCGGATGTCGGGTTTGAACTGACGACCTACTGTTTACAAGACAGTTGCTCTACCGCTGAGCTAATCCGGCAATATATTTTTATTTAGTAATTAAATTATCCCAAATAATTTTTAATTCAGCAAGTGTTTTTTTAAATTTTGTTAAACAGCAAAATGAATAAAAAAAGGCTTTTGATAAAAATTTAAGGGAAATTGTTTTTCTCAATTTTAGAATAAAATTAGCAATAATAACCAATAATTCTAAAAAAAATAAAGCCACACAT
>JBJTWJ010000138.1:0-7900 GCA_046081665.1 Alphaproteobacteria bacterium
AACTGGTAAAACTGCAATTGTAATAGACACCTTCATTAATCAAGCGAAAGCCCATCAAGAAAATGATGACAAGAAAAAACTTTATTGTATCTATGTGGCGATTGGTCAAAAGAGATCGACAGTTGCCCAGATCGTCAAAACCCTTGAAGATGCTGGTGCTCTGCAATATTCAATAGTGGTTTGTGCTTCAGCTTCTGAAGCTTCTGCCTTACAATTCTTTGCTCCTTACACTGGTTGCACCATGGGTGAATATTTCCGCGATAATGGTATGCATGCTTTAGTTGCCTATGACGACTTAAGTAAACACGCTGTTGCTTATCGTGAGATGTCATTATTGTTACGTCGTCCACCGGGACGCGAAGCTTACCCTGGTGATGTATTTTACATTCATTCTCGTCTTTTAGAGCGAGCTGCTAAAATGTCTGACGCCAAGGGTGGCGGGTCATTGACAGCATTGCCTATTATCGAAACCCAAGCTGGAGACGTATCCGCCTACATCCCAACCAACGTAATCTCGATTACTGATGGTCAGATATTTCTAGAAACAGAATTGTTCTATAAAGGCATTAAACCTGCAGTAAACGTTGGTCTTTCGGTATCAAGGGTTGGTTCAGCAGCTCAAACTAAAGCTATGAAACAAGTGGCAGGAAGCATTAAACTTGATCTTGCTCAGTTTCGTGAACTTGAAGCTTTCGCTCAATTTGGCTCAGATCTTGATGTTGCAACTCAGAAACTTTTAGACAAAGGTCGTAAACTTACCGAACTTCTCAAGCAAGAACAATATAAACCAATTGTTGTTGAAGAGCAGGTTGTTGCGATCTATTGCGGGGTTAAGGGCTATCTTGATAAAATTGCCGTTAAAGAAGTTAACAAATTTGAAAAAGAATTTATTCGTAAGTTAAAAACTTCTGAACCTGAAATTTTGCAGTCAATCAAAAAGGAAAATAAAATTACCGAAGAAAATGAAGCAAAGCTGAAATCTGCTATTGAAGAGTTTTTGCAAGTATTTATAAATCATGCTCCTGCAACCGATATTGACCATAGCGGTCTAGCTGATCGTCTTGAGCATAAAAAAAATTAAGGTGCAATAAAAAATAATAGCTCTTAACAAAATTTACTATGGCTAATTTAAAAACACTAAAAACAAGAATCAAATCAGTTCGCTCAACCCAGAAAATGACGAAAGCGATGAAAATGGTCGCTGCATCTCGTCTAAAAAAAGCCAAGAATGCCGTTGAACATTCTCGCCCCTATGCTGAAAAAATTCGTGAAATGATCATAGATTTAGCGGGAAATATTACTAATCGCGATAATTTTAATGAGAAATTTCCGTTGCTCACTGGCAAGGCCGTTGAAAATAGCAAAACCTATTTACTGCTGGTTGTTTCTTCAGATCGCGGACTATGCGGAGGGTTAAATAGCTCAACAGTTAAATACACCAAAAACCGCATTACCCAAATAATTTCCCAAGGTCATTTAGTTAAAATTTACTGCGTTGGTAAGAAAGCTTACGAGCAACTTAAAACTGCTTTTAGCGACAAAATAATCCACCGAGAATTTGGGATTTTTAAAAGCAATATTACTATTCAAAACGCTGAGCATATCACCGCTAAACTCATCGATTTATATAGCCAAAATCAATTTGATGTCTGCGAAGTAATTTTCAGCAAATTTAAATCAGCTATATCGCAAGAACAAACTTCTAAACAACTAATTCCTGCTCAAATTACTTATGAAAGTAAAATTGACAAAGCAGAATCGCCAATAGTTTACGAGCCTTCACAAGAAGAAATTCTAGAAGAATTACTAACCAAAAATATTACCATTCAGCTTTATAATCTGCTTTTAGAAAATAACGCTTCAGAGCATGGGGCAAGAATGGCGGCCATGGAATCAGCCACCAATAATGCAGGGAAAATGATCAAAAATCTTACCCTAATCTATAACAGAACTCGCCAAGCCAATATTACCAAAGAACTAATCGATATTATCTCTGGCGCTAACACTGTTTAAGATTTAGTTTATTCAAAAATAACTCACCAAAAATTAAAACAAAATATGTCACAAAGAATCAGTTACCTCAACGGCAAATACCTTCCTCACGATAATTGTCTTGTTCATATCGAAGATCGAGCCTTTCAATTTGCAGATGGCGTATATGAAGTTACACTTTTTGAAAACAATAAATTAATTGACGCTCAAAATCACCTACAGCGAATTATGCGAAGCCTTAAAGAACTCAATATAAATCATAATTTTTCTATCGATTCATTAATTGAAATCCAACTTGAATTATTTCGTAGAAACAAATTAAATTCAGGTTTTTGCTATCTTCAAATCTCAAGGGGTCAAGCCAATAGGCAAGCCAATTTTCCAAAAGATATTAAGCCTACAATTAACGCCACAGTTAGTGAAAAAAAGATTTTTAGTGCCGAAGAATTTTCTAAAGGCATTAAGGTCATGACTTGCGAAGATATCAGATGGCATCGATGCGATATTAAAACCGTTAATCTCTTGGCTTCAACATTAACCAATCAAAAAGCCAAAGATCAGGGTTTTGACGATGCAATTTTTGTTAGAGATAAAGTTGTTACAGAAGCTACTTATGCTAATGTTTTTATTGTTGATAAAAAAAATAATTTAATTACCCATCCAGTTGATAATTATATTCTATGCGGAATAACTCGTAACCGAATAATTAATATCGCTTTAGAAAATAAAATTAATGTTATTGAAAAAAAATTTAGCGTTGATGAAATGTCTCAAGCAAAGGAGATTTTTTTAACGAGCTCAACTTTAAAAATTCGTCCAGTCGCCCAAATAGATGAAACAATAATTTTTAGTAATGATCACCACAATTTAACAATTACTAAACTTCTTAACGATAAATACCAAGAATTTATTTTAAATCAATAACAAATATTAAATAATTTAAGTTAATGCTTCACAACAAAGATTGTTGGTTAAATATTGAAAAACCACTTGGATATTCCTCAGCAAAAGTAGTGGCAATAGTTAAAAAAATTACTAACGCCAAAAAAGTTGGCCATGGTGGAACTCTTGATCCATTTGCCTGCGGTGTTCTGCCAATCGCTCTTAACAAAGCCACCAAAACTGCCGAGAAATTAATGACTGCCAAAAAAGGTTATCTATTTAACATAAAATTTGGTGAATTTCGCGATAGCGATGACATTGAAGGAAAGGTTGAAAAAACATGTGATACCAGAACAACAGCTAATAACTTAGCTCAAATATTATTTAAATTTATTGGCAAAATTGACCAAACCCCTTCAAAATTTTCAGCCATAAAAATTAATGGTAATAGAGCATATGATCTAGCTAGGCAAGGCCATGATTTTGCAATGCCCAAAAGACAAATTGAAATATATCAAATAAAATTATTGCATTTTGATTTAGATAATGCCTTAATTGCAATCGAATGCTCGAAGGGAACATATGTTCGCTCACTTGCTAGAAGTATCTGCCTTGAACTGGGAATTTGCGGATATGTCAGCTACTTAAAAAGATTAAAAGTTGGAAAATTTTTAAGTAATCAAACAATTTCACTTGACGAATTAAAAGCTAAGGTCAATAATGATATTATCTTTTTAGATGGCACGATGCTGTTGTTGCACGATGTCTCATAATTCCTAGCCTGATAAATTAAGTTTAAACAGAAGGTTTTATGTTAAGTGTTGAAATACCCTGATTGGTTGAGTTTTAAGCAAAAATTATAGGTAAATTTTTAAAGTTTGCGTTGCAATTGTGCTACCAATTTATTAGAAAAAATTTCTCTTAGTCTTTGTAACATCATTTTATTTTAAAGTTAAAATGGCGTAGGCTCAATATAATCAAGGTCATACAAAATAATCTGCCATGTAAATGATAGATGATTTTGTTTTTGTTAATTTTAAAAATTTAAAGAAAATGTTGTTCTCAAAAAAAACCAAAAAAGAAATAGTTGCTGAATTTGCAAAAAATAAAAAAGATACTGGATCAGTCGAGGTTCAGTGTGCGGTTATGACTAAACAAATTGATAATTTAGTTGAGCATTTAAAAAGCCATAAAAAAGATCACTCGTCGCGCCGAGGCTTGCTGATTCTTGTTAGCAAAAGAAGAAGATTACTCGATTATTTAAAAAGTGAATCTGTAGCAGAATACGAAACTCTAATCAAAAAATTAGATATTAGAAAATAATTTAGTTCTTATCTAAAAATTTATTAATTATTTTAATATTTTTTTAGCAAGACAAAACGAGATTACCTCGTCTGAGGTAATCATTTATATTAATTTAAAGCTGAAATTATGTTTAATGTTGTAAAAAAAGAAATTTTATTAAATGGCAAAACTCTCACCATCGAGACTGGAAAAATAGCCCGTCAAGCTAGTGGATCTGTTATCGTCACCCAAGGAAATACTACGGTATTGTGTGCGGTTACAGTTGCCAGTAAGCCAGCGGAAGGTGCTGATTTTTTCCCACTTACGGTTAATTACCTAGAAAAATCATATGCTGCTGGTAAAATCCCCGGTGGTTTTTTCAAAAGAGAAACCAAGCCCAGCGATGCCGCAACCTTGGTTGCAAGGCTAATTGATCGCCCAATTCGCCCAATGTTTCCTGCAAATTTTTATAATGAAGTAAATGTCGTTTGCACAGTTCTTTCTTATGATCCATCATGCAATCCTGATATCTTGGCATTAATTGCCTCGTCAACAGCACTAGCAATTTCAGAAGCGCCGATGGATGAAATAGTTGCAGGTGTTAGAGTTGGTATGATTAACAATGAATTTGTTCTTAACCCTTCAAATGAAGAATTAAAAAATAGTCGATTAGATTTGATTGTTGCTGGAACCAGCTCATCAGTATTAATGGTTGAATCTGAAGCCAAAGAATTATCTGAAAGCGAAATGCTTAGTGCAGTTAATTTTGGTCATCAAGCAATTCAACCAATCATTGAATTGATTAAAGAATTTCAAGGTCAATGTGCTAAGAAAAAATTAGCAGTTGCAAAACCTGATAATCAATCTCTTAAAAATGACATCGCCAATTTAATTAAAGAAAAATTAATTAAAGCTTATAAAAAACTAGAAAAACAAGCTCGCGTTGCTGATCTAGAGGCAATTGAAGAAGAAATTAGCAATAAATTTCTTAACGAAGCCAATGGCATTGATGGCAATAAATTAAGTGCAATTTTTAAAGAATTATCACAAGAAATTGTTAGAAATGACATTTTACAAAATAGCATCAGAATTGACGGCAGAAAGCCTGATCAAATCAGACAAATTGCTGTTGAAACTGGCTTGCTTCCGCAAGTACACGGTTGTGCGTTATTTACTCGTGGCGAAACTCAAGCTTTAGTTGTAGCAACATTGGGCGCAGGCGGAAAAGACCGCCAACTTATCGAAAATCTTGACCCAGGAATGACCGAAGAATCATTCATGCTTCATTACAATTTCCCGCCTTACAGCGTTGGTGAAGTTGGGCAATTAAAATCCCCAGGACGAAGAGAAATTGGTCATGGTAAATTAGCATGGCGTGCAATCAATCCAGTTTATCCAACCCTTGAAGAATTTTCTTACACAACAAGAATTGTTTCTGAAATTACCGAGTCAAATGGCTCATCTTCAATGGCCACCGTATGTGGTGCCTCATTAGCATTAATGGATGCTGGCGTTCCAATCAAATCTCCAGTTGCTGGTATTGCGATGGGCTTAATTAAAAATGCCGATAACTATGTTATTTTATCTGATATCATGGGTGACGAAGATCATCTTGGCGATATGGATTTTAAAGTTGCTGGAACTCGTAACGGTATCACCGCTTTGCAAATGGACATCAAAATTAATGGTATCAATAGCGAAATCATGAGCAAAGCCTTAGATCAGGCGTTACATGGCAGATTGCATATTTTAGGCAAAATGGAAGAAGTGATGAGCGCTCCAAGATCTGAATTAAACAACAATGTAGCTCGTATTGAAACTTTAAACATTCCGCAAAAGAAAATTCGTGAAGTTATCGGCTCAAGAGGCGCTGTAATTAAAGAAATTTGTGCAGTTTCAGGCTGTGCCATCGACATCGAAGATAGCGGTGTGGTAAAAATTTCTTCAAATAATTCAGAGTCAATCAAAAAAGCCGTTTCAATGATTCAAGATATTACTTTTGAACCAGAGATTGGTGATATTTATGAAGGTCCAGTTGTCAAAGTTATTGATGCTGGGGCATTTGTTAGCATTTCTAACAATCGCGACGGTTTCATTCATATCTCGGAGCTTGCTGAATATCGCGTTGATTTCGTTGAAGATGTAATCAATGAAGGCGATATCGTTAAAGTTAAAGTCATTGGCTTTGATAAAAGAGGTCGTCCAAAATTAAGTTATCGTTGCGTTGATCAAGCTACTGGCGAAGATATTTCTGATCGTATTGCCAACAAACCGCAAATCGTTGACGAAAGAGAATCTGGTGGCAGAGAAGAAAGAGGCGAGCGTCGCGAGCGTTCAGATCGTGGTGATCGAGGCGATAGAAGAGATCGTGGTGATCGAGGCGATAGAAGAGATCGCGATCATCGTGACCGCGGTGATCGTCGTGATCGTTCAGATCGCGGAGATCGTGATGATTCATCAAAAAAAAGACGCGGTTTTTTTAATTAATCATAACTAAATTAATCAAAGCAATTTATTTTAAAAAATTATTTAAAGTAAATTTGCTTTGATTAAAGATAATCTAGAATCTAAACAATTTTAAATTTTAATTATTTAGAATTTTTAGGTTTTAGGTTAAATGAGCTTTGTTAAAAAATTAATCTGTTTTATAAAATCTATAATTCTCAAAATAAATTCTAGATATAAACCTTATTAAAAATTGTTAATAATGAATTATGGCAATCACGTCTAATGAATTACAAAAAAAACTTCAACAAGCCTTCCCCAACGCTCAAATTGAACTTGTTGATTTAGTTGGAGATAGTGATCATTATAGCGTCAAGATTATCGATCAATGCTTTGCCAATAAATCACTGATTCAGCAACATAAAATGGTTAATCAAGCTTTAAAAGATGTTTTACAAGATCAGCTTCATGCCTTGCAGATCAAAACCTCAACTCAATAAATAACTCAACAAATATATGAACGATATTTTTTCAAAAATTCAGCAAACAATTGACAATAATCCCGTAGTGCTTTTTATGAAGGGAACTCAAGACTTCCCGCAATGCGGATTTTCAGCGGTCGTGGTACAAATTTTAAAAAATCACCAAGTTGATTTTCTAGATATTAACGTTCTTGCAGATCCTGAAATTCGTCAAGGTATCAAAGATTTTTCAGACTGGCCAACCATCCCCCAACTTTACATCAAAGGCGAATTTATTGGTGGCTGTGATATTGTCAAAGAAATGGCTCAATTAGGCGAATTAAAAGCCCTCCTTGAAGAAAAGAAAATTTAAAAACAACAAGCTCCACCCCTTCATTCCTATACCAATTCAATCTATAAAAAAATTATAACAATGTATTTTGTTAAAATTTTAATTTTTTTAAAACTTTTAAAGATATTAAATTGGTATTATTAGCTCAAAAAATTTGAACGAGTTACAAACTTAAAACCCATATTTAAAAAATAAAAAATGGCAAAGATTTATTAAAAAATGCACCAAAATTGCTGATTCAATATAATTCGTGCGATAATAGACGTAGCCATAACCAAAGCTGGCAAGAATGGCAATTAATGCAAAAATAATTCCAATTTTTAAATGTAAAATTCCAAAGATTATTGAGATAATTATAATCGAAATTATTGACGGATTTAGAAATTTTTTATTAGAAAATTTTGGTAAAGTTTTTTGTAAAATATCCGCTAAATTTTTTTGCAAAAAAAAGCGAAAGAAAAATTCTTCGGCAAAAATTGTTAAG
>JBJTWJ010000139.1:0-2878 GCA_046081665.1 Alphaproteobacteria bacterium
ATCTTGCAAAGTATATTGCCTTAATTTTTTTAAGCCAAAAAACCCCGCACTTAATGCGCGATGCGACATTCCGATATTATCATAAAAAGGAGGAACGGTTCGATAAACTCCATCGCCACCTCTTTGTTGATCAGGATAAACCAATTCCAAATTTTTCCAAGTTTTAAATTCTTCGCGATAACCATCTTGGTAGTTTATTTCCCCATAAATCGCTTTATACATTTGATTATCCCAAATTTCCAATTGATCTTCAAGAGTTCTGCCATAAAATTTTGCAGGATTATAAACAGCTTCATATTCTTGTTTCCTCTCATCAAAAATTTTCTTTCCTGCTTCATAAGAATCACCTAGATATTGCTTATATTTTTCATCACTTAATTCACCTTGATGATGCATTAATTTATAAAGCATGGTTACATAAGCAACGCAGTGGGCACTCACCAAGGGGTCATAATGAGTAACCTTTGCCAATTCTGCAGTTGCTTGTTGAGCCAACTCTAAAGAATTTGGAAAAAATTGCAAAACATAAGAACTGCTCATCAAGGCGCCATTGGCTTGGGCAAAATAGGGAGCCATAATTAATTTTCCTTCACTATCCTTTTCACCTTCAGTTGCTAATTTTTTCCAAACTTTTTGAGATGCTGAAAATGGCTGTTCAGTAAAATTTCTTTCATCAATAACGAGGGCAGTATTGGCTCCCAGCCCAAAACTATGTTTACCAAAAAAATTTTTTTTATTACCTTTTACCCAATCTTTTAAATATGTTGCATAAAGTTTAACCGCTTCGGTAATATCACCATTGGCATCTTTGAGAGCGTGAAATTTTAACACTGCTTGATCGGTGTCATCAGTAAAACAGCCTTTTGGAACTAATTGACGCCAAAAATAATCTCGATTCGACCAAACTCTATCTCCTTTATCTCCATCAGCGTTAAAATGGTTTAGAAGCTGAAGATGAATTCCATGACTTTCACCCACCCTGCAATTTAATTTCCTTCTAATGCCATAAGGATCTTCTAAAAATTTTTGAATGTGTTGATCAGAAACAGTTAAATTATATCCTGTGCCTTCAGCAGTTGCAGTTATCTTCGCAACTCCAGTCAAATACATCACAATCTTAGCTTGATTCACTCCCATAAATTCTGTGGTTAAACCCATGGCATCAAAAATTGCTTGGCAGTAAATTATGCCCTTTGCTTTATCGACAATTTGATCAAGAGAATTTCGGGATTTTGGAGATAAACTGGGTGATCTTCGAGCAACTGGTCTAACTAAACCAGCAACAGCTGGAGGTGTAGCACTTGGTTCAACTAAAGAAGGTGGAGCTGCTGGCGAAGCTACTGGCAAAGCTGGGGGTGGAGGCAGAGCTGATGGACGATCTGCTGGAAGAGCTGAAGCTGGAGGCGCTGGACGAGCTGGAGGTGGAGCTGCTGGACGAGCTCCAGCAAATTCTTGCTGAACAGCTTCCTCAATCCTAAGATATGAATTTTTTAAACTATCTTTGCCGTCCCCATAAACTTTTAACGCAAGGGGTCTTGTTTTCATTTTCATTCTTATGCCTTCACTATCAAAGGCAATTTCATCAAGATTGCTATTAAAAACCATTTGTATTGATAATTTTGAATATCCTGTAGGATGGATGGTGAGGTTGGATAAAATTATCCAAAGCTATCGAATTATGCTGTGTTATTGTGATGATCCGAGATTTATTCATGATAAAAATATTAAAGAATTTAAGCAGCAATTGGCAGATACTTATCAAAAAGTTTATCGTAGACTTTATTCCGATGAATATAGATTTGGGGAGCTTGTAATCCATTCTACAGGATATTCAAAATTTTCAATACAAATGGTTTTTAATAGCAATCTTGATGAAATTGCCTTTGATAGTGATAAGATAAAAAGAGAAATGAAAACAAGACCTCTTGCGTTAAAAGTCTATGGGGACGACGAAGATAGTTTAAAAAATTCATATCTTGAGATTGAGAAAGCTGTTCAGCAAGAATTTGTCTTACAAGGTGATTCACCCCAAGGTAATTCATCGGGTGGTTCTTCGCCTCTGCCTCCGCCTCCACCTTCTTTAGTTGAACTAAGTGCTTCACCTCCAGCTGGTTTACCTAGACCAGTTGCTCGAAGATCACCCAATTTATCTCCCAATTCTCAAGATTCTCGTCATCAAATTGTCGATAAAGCAAAGGGCATAATTTATTGCCAAGCAATTTTTGATGCCATGGGTTTAACCACAGAATTTATGGGAGTTAATCAAGCTAAGATTGTGATGCATATGACTAGAGTTGCAAATATAACTGCAACTGATGATAAACAAGGATATGATTTAACTGTTTCTCAGGAACAAATTCAAAATTTTTTAAGAGATCCTTATGGAATTAGAAGGCAATTAAATTGCAGGGTTGATCAACAATCATCTCATCGAATTCATTCTCACCTTCAAAAATTTTATAACACTGTTGGAAGTCGAGGAGATAGAGTTAGGAAAGAAGTTGATTTTTGGCGTCAATTTGTTCCAAAAGGCTGTTTTACTGATGACACCGATCAAGCAGTGTTAAAATTTCACGCTCTCAAAGATGCCAATGGTGATATTACCAAAGCGGTTAAACTTTATGCAACATATTTAAAAGATTGGACAAAACGTAAGAAAGAATTTTTTTTTGGTAAACATTGTTTTGGGCTGGGAGGCAATACTTCCCAAGTTATTAAAGAAGAAAATTTTACTGAACAGCCAATTTCAGCATCTCAAAAAGTTTGGGAAAAATTAGCAACTGAAGGTGAAAAGGATAGTAAAGGAAAATTAATTATGCCTCGCCATTGCCATTTTGCCCAAGACAATGGCGCCTTGATGAGCAGTTCTTATGTTTTG
>JBJTWJ010000140.1:0-32766 GCA_046081665.1 Alphaproteobacteria bacterium
GATTTAAACATTGAATCTAAAATGCATAATGTCACCGTCTTCTACGATATAGTCTTTTCCTTCGACATTCATTTTTCCTGCTTCTTTGCAGGCGGCTTCAGATTTTAGACTGATAAAATCTTTGTATTTGATTACTTCTGCTCTGATAAAACCTTTTTCAAAATCAGTATGAATTACTCCTGCAGATTTTGGAGCGTTAGAGCCTTTTTTTACAGTCCAAGCATGACACTCTTTTGGTCCAACTGTAAAAAATGAAATTAATTCAAGCAAACTAAAAGCTTGGCGAATAATTTGCGATAATCCAGTTTCTCGCAACCCTACTGCTTGCAGAAATTCATCTTTTTCTTCCTGAGTTTCTAAACCTGCAACTTCTGCTTCAATTTGTGCACAAATCTTTAAAACTTTAAAATTATTTTTTTTAGCAAATTCATCAACCATCTGTGAATATTTATTGCCCTGCAACTCATCTTCTTTAAGGTTACAAACGAACATTTGAGGCTTAGAAGTAATTAGCTGGAGATTCTTTAAAATCTTTTCTTCATCAGAATTTTTAATTTCGGTCAATCTAGCACTTTGCCCATTTTTTAAGACCTCTAAAACTCTTTTAGCCATATCGATTTGACTGGCAATTTCCTTTTCTGTTTTTAATTTTTTTTCAAGATTAGGAATTCTTTTTTCAAGACTTTCTAAATCGGCAAGGATCAACTCTAGCTGAATTAGTTCAATATCGCGAATCGGATCAACATTATTTTCAACATGGGTAATATTTTCATCTTCAAAACATCTTACAACATTAATAATTGCATCAACTTCGCGAATATGTGATAAAAATTGATTACCAAGACCTTCACCTTTGCTTGCACCTCTTACTAACCCTGCTATATCAACAAATTCAATTTGGTTAGGAATTATTTGTGCTGATCCTGCAATTTTTGCTAGTTTTGATAATCTCTCATCAGGAACATTAACTCTGCCAATGTTAGGTTCAATAGTGCAAAAGGGATAGTTAGCTGCTTGAGCACTAGCAGTTTGCGTTAAGGCATTAAAAAGTGTAGACTTACCAACATTTGGTAAACCAACAATTCCACACTGAAGAATCATAATGAAAAAATTGAATGTTAAAAAGATTAGCAAATTTTTTGAAAAAAATTTAATGTAAGTTTTTAAGAATTAATTTGTAAAAAACAGTATCATTAATTTTTATAATTAAAAAAAAAATAAATTTCTTTTGCTTTAATAAATTTTAATTTTTATAAATTTAAAAAAAATATTTTACTAACTAAAATTTCATTAAAGATTATGTTTTTACGATTAATTCTAATTTTATCATTATTACTAACAACTGGCTGTTTATTTTCAAAAAAAGTTACTATTAGAGCCAAGAGTAATTTAAAATTAAAAGAAGTCAATTTTTCTGATTTAAATAGCTGGAAGGATGATGACCACATTGAAGCCTTAAGAGCATTTAGTCATTCATGTCGAAAATTTGCAAAAATGAATCAAAACATTATTGTGGCAGGACAGCTGGGAAATATAACAGCAGGAGATTTTCGTGATGTTTGCGAAATTGCTGAAGTTTTAAGAAATCTTGGCTCAAAACAAACTAAAAACTTTTTTGAAAACTGGTTTCGTCCATTCACAATCGAAAATAACAATGGCAATTCCCAAGGCGTTCTTACCGGTTATTACGAAGCAACTCTTAATGGTAGTAAAAACAAAACTGAAAAATATAAATACCCAGTTTACAGCAAGCCAAAAAACCTTACCGCTAATGAAGAATATTTAACTCGAGCTGAGATTGAAAATGGTGGTTTAAAAAATAAAAAACTAGAGTTACTTTATGTTGATGACAAAGTCGATTTATTCTTTGCACATATTCAAGGCTCGATGAGAGTTAAGATGAATGATGGCAGAGAAATAAGGCTTTCTTACGCTGGAAGAAATAATCAACCATTCATTCCAATTGCTAACAATATGCTTGAAAAGAAATTAATATCACGTTCTAAGGCTAATTCAGCAGGTGTTAGAGAGTGGTTAAAAGAAAATCCTGATCAAGCAGATGAAATTATGAATATCAATAATGCCTATACCTTCTTTAAGATTTTTGATGGCGAATATGTTATAGGTGCTCAAAGTGTTCCGCTTACAACTGATCGATCATTAGCTATTGATGATGAGATAATTCCTTATGGATCATTGCTATGGGTTGAAACCAAACTTAAAAAAAGCAATGGCGATCAAGAAGATTATAACAAATTAATGGTTGCCCAGGATACAGGTTCTGCTATCAATGGAACTGTTAGAGGCGATATATTCTTTGGCAGTGGGAAAGATGCAGAAGAAAAAGCCTTCTATATGGCAAGCAAGGGTCAATATTTTATCCTATTGCCAATAAATATTGTTGATAAAATGCTTGCAAATTAAGCTCAATCATTACAATTGCTTGCAGTAAACTCAATCAATTTAAAAAATTTCTGTGAAAATCTCAGTAATAATTACAAACTTTAATGGCGAGGTTTTTCTTGATCAGGCTATCAAATCTTTCTTGGATCAAGATTATGAAAACAAAGAACTTATAATTGTTGATGGAATTTCTAAAGATAAATCTCATCAGATTATCGAAAAATATGCACAACAAAATCCCTTGCAAATTAAATGGATTAAAGAAGTTGATAGTGGGATATCTAATGCCAGAAATATCGCTTTAAAGCATGTTAGCGGAGATTTAATAGGTTTTCTGGGGAGCGATGATATTTTGCATCAAGATTTTTTTAAAAATCTCAGCTATTATTTAAAAGTCGATGATAAATTTGATGTTGCATATTTTAATAATTATTGCGTTGGTAAAAGTTATTCCTACAATCTTGGCTGTCAACATAGCATTACCTTTCGTAATTTAATTAAATATTGCCCTATTGCCAGTGGCGAAGCATTTTACTACAAAAAATCTATATTTGACTATTTTAAATTTAATGAGCATAATCGATATAGCATGGATTATGAACTTAATCTTGCAATTAGTAGTTTTAAGTCAGCTTCTAAATCAACATCTAAAAATAAATATTTATTTTTTCCAATTGATCTTGTAGCAGTTATAAATCGTGATACAGGATTAAATCAATCAAGTCTTAACTCAAAAAAACAAAGGCTTGAATCAATTGCTGTTCAATTGAAATATGCTGATAATTTTCTTATTAAAATTAAAATAATTATACGTAGTTATAAATTATTTATAAAAAATTACCGACAAATATTAAATTATTTAAAAATATTATCTTAAATAAATATCTTTATCATGAAAAAAGCTTTAATTACTGGAATTACTGGACAAGACGGATCATATCTTACTGAATTTCTTCTAAGTAAGAATTATCAAGTTCATGGAATAATTAGAAGATCAAGTAGTTTTAACACTGGCCGAATTGATCATTTGTTTAATAATGAAAATGTCATCAATAAAAAACTTTTTTTGCATTATGGCGATCTGTCAGACTCATCTTCAATTTCTCGATTACTTGAAAAAATTGTTCCTGATGAAATTTATAATCTTGGTGCTCAAAGCCATGTAAAAGTTAGCTTTGACATTCCAGAATACACATCAGATATAGATGCTACAGGAACTTGCAGAATTCTTGATGCAATTCATGATACCAGAATTAATACCAAATTTTATCAAGCTTCTTCAAGTGAAATGTTTGGCAAAGTTCAAGCCATTCCACAAAATGAATCTACGCCATTTTATCCGCGTAGTCCGTATGCTTGTGCTAAACTTTATAGCCATTGGCTTACCGTAAATTTTCGTGAAAGTTACAATATGTTTGCTTGTAGCGGAATTTTATTTAACCATGAATCTCCTCGTCGAGGAATCACCTTTGTTACCAGAAAAATAACTCACACTCTTGCTGAAATTCTTGCTAAAAAAACTGATAAATTATTCCTAGGTAATCTTGATGCTAAAAGAGATTGGGGATTTGCTGGTGACTACGTCGAAGCGATGTGGTTAATGCTTCAACAAGATAAACCAGATGATTATGTAATTGCAACTGGCGAAACTTATTCAGTTAAAGATTTTCTTGACGAAGCATTTGGATATGCTGGATTAGATTGGAAAAAATATGTTGAAATTAGCGAAAAATATTTTCGTCCTGCTGAAGTTGATCTGCTTATTGGCGATGCTACGAAAGCTAAAGAGAAATTGGGCTGGAAACCAAAAGTTAATTTCAAAGAATTGGTAAAAATAATGGTTGATGCCGATTGCGAACTTCTTGGTGTTAAAAGAAAATAACCTTCAATGATTATAGTTATATTACAAAAATATTTAAGAAAAAATTAATTATTCACTGTAATTCTTGAATCCATAGCAAGGCAGAATTATCTTACTTAAGAGAAATTTCTTTGAAGAGAACATGTGATTATCAGAATATTTGCTATCATCATTGCAGTATTTTTCTAAACCCTGAAATTCTTCATCTTTTGCAAAAACATAACATTTTTTTTCAGTTAGATATTTTTTTATTTGGTTAATTTTTTTTTGCTCATATAATTTTTGCACTTCATCAAATGAGGTTTGCGATAAACAGCCAATAACTCCTTGGTCTAAAATTACTTTAAATGTAGACTCCTCATATTTTTTTAATCCTGAATTTTCTTCGCTAAATAAAATATGGATAATTTGAGTTATGATGAATGACAGAATCATCATAATAATAAACTTACTCATGATTTGTTTTTTTGGTTGAAGCAATCAATTGGGCATTAATTCGATGCCATTTTTTAATAGGCAATGCTGGCGATCCTGCAACAATTTCTTTAGTTGCAACCTCACGCATTACGCCACTCATTCCTGCAATTTTAGCCATATCACCAATAGCTATATGACCTCCAATGCAACACCCTCCTCCAATCTGAACATATTTACCAACAATAGTGCTACCAGCAATAGCACTACATCCTGCAATAACCGTTCCCAGACCTATTTTAACATTATGCGCTATTTGACAAAGATTGTCAATTTTAACCTGATCACTAATTTCAGTATCTTCAATTGCTCCACGATCAATACAAGTATTTGCTCCAATCTCAACATCATTGCCAATTTTTATAATACCAAGTTGTAAAATTTTATGATTAACTCCTTTGTCATGAGCAAAACCAAAACCATCTTGCCCTAATCTAACTCCTTGATGAATTATACAATTATTTTTAATCTCACAATAACTTATTGAAGCGTTACTATAAATAGTGCAGTTATTACCAATTGAACAGCCATCGATAATCGAGACATTAGGATAAATAATGCAGTTATCACCAATTTTAACATTTTTTCCAATATAGGCATTATTACTGATACGAGTATTTTTGCCAATTATTGCTGATGGGTGAATATTTTGAGATGAGAAATCTGGAATAATCTCTTCATAAAATTCACTGCAAATTTGAGAATAAGCAAAATATGGATTAGAATTGATCAAAGCTATAATATTTTCTGGCAAACGCGAAGCATACTTCTCTTCAATTATACAAACGCTAGCATGAGTATGTGGCAATTTATCAAGATAGATTGATGAAGATAAAAAAGTAATTTGATTTGGCTTAGCCTGTTCTAAAACACTAATATCAAATATTTTTAATGAATTATCAACATTTTTTAATACTTTTGAATTAGTTATCTCAATAATTTTAGAAACGGTTAAAAATTCATTTCTTTTCTTAAAAAAATTAGATTGAATCATATTTTGTTAATCTTTCTTTTTGTTGTAATTAGGATCATGCATTGGACGAAAATATACTTCTGAAATAAATCTTCTTCCCTTATTGCCTCTTTTTAACTGCACAATAACATCTACAACGTTTCGTATATATGAGACAATTTCGGAAGGTGTCATTCCAAGACCAGCTTGCATAACCATCATTTTCAATTGTTCAATTGCCATTAATGGAGTATCAGCGTGCAATGTTGAAATTGATCCAGGATGCCCTGTGTTAATCGCTCTTAAAAAAGAAAATGCTTCAGTTCCCCTTAATTCACCAACAATTATTCGCTCAGGACGAAGACGTAAACATGCTTCAATTAAATCCTGAGTTGTAACTTTTGATCGACCTTGTCCACCTTTTGAAGCAATAAGATGAACTCGATTAGGGTGAGATGTCAGATCAATCTCCCGAGCATCTTCAACAGTAATCAAACGCTCTTCATGAGGAATTGATCGAATTACAGCATTAGTAAATGTTGTTTTACCAGTTGATGTACCACCTGATATGATAATATTTTTTTTATACAAAACTGATCTTTGAAGAAATTCTTTGATACGATTCAACTGCAGAAGTTTAGTAAGTATTAAAGAATTTTTATCTTCAATTTCACCTACTGAAGTTGAGTCAAACATTCCCATCTTATCATAATCTTCTAGAGTCCATTTTAAAACTGATGGTTTACGAATTGAGATTACAACAGAACCTTGCTCACATGCTGGAGGAAAAACAATTTGAATACGAAAACCATTTGGCAAGGTTGCTGAAAGCAATGGTTCTTCTTCACTCAATCTCTGTTCAGTTGCTTGAGCAACTAGTCTTCCCAAGGATTTTAAATGATCAATATCAAAAGAAGGTAACTCTTCTTTAATCATATCGCCTTTTAATTCAACCCAGACTTCATGAGGTCGATTTATCGAAACTTCGTTAACACCATCGCGATCCAAGATCTGTTTTAATGGTAACATAAATGAATCAAGGGCTGCAATGCTACTCATGTTTAAAAACTATATAAAAATCCGATTAAAAAAATATTACCACCATTGTTTTTAAATTGCCAAGCTTGATTGTCAAGACTTGTTTGATTAATTAAATTACTAGCAATTGGTTGATTTACTTTAAAATTAAAATTTGTAATTTCAAGATATGGAATAAGATTTTTTGAATATTTAAAATCTATCCCCAGCGAAGTAGCGTTATAATAATTCTTTTGGAAATTGCTTTTTAGATTGGTTAAACTTGCAAAGAATGGACCAAATTGGTAAGACAATCCAAGGGTATAGTAAGATGGATTTTTAAATTTTTTTACGGATATTGAACAATCTTGCGATGATAGCTCAAGATTTTGATTATATTGACATGAATATACTCCATTTTTAGCTTGCAATGACTTTAACCAATTGCCATATGATCCTGCAATTTTAAAACCAAAATAACTTACCATTATTCCCAAATCATAAGCTAACAAATCATTTCTTTCGACACCTAATTTACTTGCAGAATTTTCAATTTGAGCTTTTTCAGCAGTTGAAGAAATTGCTAAGGAAAAATTATCAAAATCTTCAGCATAATTTAAACCAATTGCTAAAATATTTTTTAAATGAATGTCATCAACATCGTAAGCGGTATTAGCACTTAAACCATTATAATCAGAATCATAAGCATAGCTCAAGCCATATTGAAAACCGTTAATTTTAGGTGAATAATAATTTAACTTTAAAGCATCTTCAATACCTTCGTAACTGTCATCCTTAAATGAGCGAAAATTTGAGCGATTATATGCTGAATAAGCAGAATTTGTTGAGTCAAAATTATTATTAACTCCTCGTTGATAAAAACCTTTAGCATATCCACCATGACCTATTGGCGATTGGGCAAGAGTAATGAATCTAGGCATTTTTAAATTAAGACATGATCCTGAGCCAAATTGATTGCACAGAGGGCTAGAGCTATTAGCAGAGCTTGCTAACATTGGCAAATTGACATATTGCAAATATTTTCCATTAATCCCTCCAGATCCTCTAGCAATTCGCGATGGACCAAATTTCATTTTTTGATTAACTGCTTGATAATTGCCAAGTTCTAATCTGCCAAAATCACTTTGTGAATATATAAAAGCCTGATCAATATTCGGACTTTCCTTGATTTTATTAGTTGAGTAATTAAATTCGCTCTTAATAACAACGCCAATTTTTATATCATTGTTAAATTGATATCCAGATTTAAAATAAATTTGAGTATCGTTATTAAGACTATATCTATCAATGCGATTTTCAGTGATATTATCGCTTAATAAATTTTTATTATAAAAATTGTTTTGACTAGCGTTTACTGCATTGAAATTAGCATAACCGTCAACTAAATAAACGGTTTTTAATTTTTTGAATTTTTGATCTGGTATAAGTTGAGCATAAAGATTTTTATTAGTAAAAAAAACTAATAAAATTAAGCTTAAAAATTTGGCTTTGACAAAAAAATTTATTTTCAATTATCCTTTAATTTAGTTAATATGATTAACAAAATTTTAATTCAATAATTTTAATTAGAAATGGTTTATTTACCTCATTGGCCAATTCCAGCAACATTAGGAAAAAAACAAGTTGATCATGAAACAGTATTCGAAAGAATGTCAATCGTCCTTGATAGACTTAACAATCCTCATCAGCGCATGCCTGCAGTCATTCATGTTGCAGGAACAAATGGCAAAGGTTCAACCTCATCATTAATTGCAAAAATTTTTCAATGCTCTAATTACAAAGTTCATTTATATACCTCACCGCATCTTCATCATTGCAATGAAAGAATAGTTTTAGATGGTGAAAAAATTTCTGATAATTTTTTGTATGAAATTATGGAAGAGACCAGACTAGCTAGCGAAAATATAAACCTAACTTTTATGGAAAGTTTTACAATTGGAGCATATCTTGCTTTTAGTAAAATTTCAGCAGATGTTGTTGTTCTTGAATGCGGTATGGGAGGAAGAATTGATGCTACCAACATCGTTGAAAATAAAATCGCAACAGTTATTACACCAATATCCTTTGATCACACCGAATATCTTGGCGATACAATTTCAAAAATTGCTCTTGAAAAAGCAATGATTATAAGGCCAAATGTTCCTCTTATTGTATCCGATCAATGCCATGAAGCAAAAAATATTTTAAAAATAATTGCCCAAGATCAGAACCTTGAAAGTTATTTTTATGATGAAGATTACACAGTTAGAATGGATCCAGTAACTAAAGAATTTGATTATTTTTTTGAAGATATTTTTTTTGAAAATCTTGCCCAACCTGCTCTTTGCGGTAACCATCAATACATTAATTTTGCTACTGCCATAACAACTGCCCTAACTCTTAGAAATTATAAAATAAGCCAAGAAGCAATTCGCAAAGCCATTAAAACTGTTAAATGGCCTAGCAGATTAGAAAAGATTAATAACAATCTAAATCAAATTTTTAGCAATCCTGCTTGTGAATTATGGATTGATGGAGCACATAATGAAGGAGGAGCACAATGCCTTGCACATTGGCTTGAAGAACAAGATAATTCCTTAGAGAATTTTGTAATTTGTGGATTTAGTAGAGCAAAATGTAAAGAAAATTTTATTAATAAATTTCAAGGCATTGCCAGATTAATTGCCGTAAGAGTAAATGGTGAACCATATGCTGAAGATCCACAAACTATTTGCAAAATTGCCAAAAAATTTGATGATCAAATTCAGGGTTTTGAGGATCTAATTGAAGCTTTGAGATATATTGCTCTGCAATCTAAGGATCGAGCAATCAGAATTGTTATATGCGGATCACTTCATCTGGCACGCGATGTTAAAAAATTTTCAAAAATTTATAATAAAGATTTTGATATTAAAATTACATTTAGAGATTTTTAATTTTAATGAGTATTGACAACTAAATAATTGGTACAACAGCTAATCAGCTAAATAAACTTTAATAAGCTTTATAACAACTCATTATTTAAAAAATCAAAAGCTGGATTATGGTGATTATTTATTAAATCAGACATTATCTTTGCAGAACCTAAGGCCAATGTCCAGCCCAGTGAACCATGTCCGGTATTTAGAAAAAGATTGGGATATTTTTTTGAATTACAAATTAATGGAAGTGAATTTGGACGAAGTGGACGAAACCCAGACCATTGAACACAACTGTCCATATCTCCATAGTTACTAAAGGTTGATAATAAATTATTTTTCAAAAATTTTATTGGTTTACTATATGAATTTTTATGAGCATCTGTTGAGGCAAATTCAGCAACTCCACCAACCCTAAAAACATTGCCAATTCTACTATAAACTATTCTCTTCTCAACATCACTAAGACAGGTGGTTGGAGCAATATATTCTTCATTACATTTTATTGATAAACTATAGCCCTTAACAGGCAATATATCGGTATTTAATTTAATTCCTGTTAACAGTTTATTTGAAAGTGCACCAAGAGCATAAATATAAGCATCTGCAACATAAACATTATCAGTGGTGTTTATGCCAGTAATTTTTTGATGATTGGTTAAAAGATTTTTAACTTCGACATTATAATGAAATTCAACACCATATTTTTTGCTACATAATTTTGCTAAATTTTTTGTGAATAAGTAACTATCAGCACTAGCGTCATCAGGATAAAAAATTCCTCCAGCCAATTGTTTTTTATCAAGAAGTTTAACAAGATTAGCTTCATGTTCAATACATTGATTTGCAGAAAAAACAATAGGTCGATTTCCCGATAATAAGTTGTATTGAATATTAAGAATATCTTTTTGGAATGCTACTTTACTGCGGTAAAAATGCAATATACCATTTTTTCGATAATTAAAATTTTTACCATCAAGCCATGAACTATCTTTTTGCGATTCTTTTTCTAATAAAATTTTCATCAAATCTCTACTATAAACAGCTATCAAATAAAGGCTTTGGCTATTTAAAACTGCTCTTTTGCGAGATGAATTTTGGTTGAACTTTATTAACCATTTTATAGTTTCCTTATCAAATTTTTTTAATGAGGCAAAAGATGTAGGGCTTAAGGTAGTTTTAACAAATTTTACAAATGATAAATCTTCAGCCCATGTCTTGGTATGAGAATAACTTAATTGTGCACCATTGGCATATGAGCAACCATAAGCTGATTCACTGTTTTTTTCAAGAACACTAACCTCATGACCTTGACTAGCAAGATAATAAGCGGTTGAAACACCAATAACTCCTGCCCCTAAAACGATAATTTTCATCAAATATAATTATTTAAGAGTTTAAAATATTTGTGGTAAAAATTTATTAAGCTATTTTATTATTGATTAATCAAAATTTGTTGTCAATTAATCATAGCTTGATTAATTTTTCAAGTTAAAACATGCTAATTATTAAGCAAGTTTTTTTTATTAAAGAGCAAAGCCATAACATGCCTGATAATTCTAACAAAATATATAACATCTCAAGTCAATATCATTTCCTTGGAACCCTTAAATCATGGCTCAAAGAAAATTTTAATATTGATAATAATCTTAATTTAATTCTACCAAGCAAAAGAGCTTGTTCAAACTTTAAAAAGTTGTTAGTTAATAGTAACTGTTATATCCTACCGAAAATTAATGCTATTTCAGATATTTGTCTTACTGATTTTAAAATCTTCAATGAACTTACAAATTATCAAGAAATATGTGATGAAATAGCTTCTGCTATAAAATTAGATCAAATCCAAGCTATGTTTATGGTTGGTGAAGAAATTGCTAAAGTAAATTTTTTTGGAAAATTATCTTTTGAGCATTCCTGTAAATTAGCTCTTAAATTCCAAGAAATTTTTGATGATATAGAATTTGAAGAAATTAACCTTACTAGCATTAAAAATGTTGAAAATATTAACTTAGCACTTCATCAGCAGTTATCCTTGGATTTCATTAAAGATTTTTATTTTCAGATAAAAATGAAAATGCTTCAGAATAATTTATATTTTGCATCATCTTATCAAAATTTTATCACTAACAAATATTGTTCTCTTTTAAATCAAGCACAATTAGATTTTCCGATAATTATTGCTGGATCTACAGGAAGCATAAATTCAAGCAAAAATCTAATTAAAGCCATCACCAATCAAAAACAAGGATACGTAGTACTGCATAATTTTTATCAAGTAAATCATCACAAAAAAAATCATCCTCAATTTTTAAATAATCAATTATTAAATCATCTACAAATCAATGAAAAATCAATAAAGAATATTGAATATCAAGAACAAATGTTAAGTGATCATAATCGCTATGGTTTTTTACAAGAAACCATGAAAACTGATGATGAAAGTGATTCATGGCAAAATTTTAAAAAAAATCCTAACCTCGATAAAATTATTGATGATTTAAAAGAAAATTTTTTATATTTTGAAGCTTTAAATCCAAATCATGAAGCAAGAATTATAACTCAAATAATCCAAGATAATTTACATCACAATTACAAAATTGGCATCATTGACAATAATCCAATATTAAGCAAAAACATCGAAAATCTTTTAAATTTAATTAATGTTGAATATGTAGTCAGTCGCACTACTAGCTTAACTAACAACGACTTAATAATATTTTTAAACGATATAATTCTTATTAAAGAAACTGACTTTAATTCTGCTTTGTTTTTAAATATTTTACGTAATAAATTTTGTAAATTTGCAGATGATTTTAAGCTTATAAATTTATTTGAAATAGAGGTTATAAGGCAAGAAAGAGAGTTACAGGGATTAAAAGGGATTTTAAAAAAATGTCAAAAAAATCCTCTTCTAGAAAATTTCATTGAAGAATTTTTAAGTTGTCTACCTAAAGACAAATCAATCACTTCCTTAATTCTTAGCCTAGAAAGAATTAGTGGCAAAAAGTTCAATGAAATTACTATTGAAAGTAGAGCAGGAAAAGAGATTGTAGAGTTTTTTAACAAGCTTATTCACTACAACTATAACTACAGCAATGCTAGTGAATTTAATTTTGTATGCTCGGCAATTAAATATCACAATAACATCAAAAATAGTGATCCAAAAATTCAAATTTTAAGCAATATTGAAGCTCGATTGATTAATTTTGATCTCATTATTATTTCTAGTCTAAATCAAGGAGATTTCCCTCAGATAACAGAAGATAATTGGCTTGGAAATAAAATATTATTCGATCTAGGTATCGATAGATCAACAAAAAAGATTAGCCAAAATGCTTTTGATTTTTTTAATTATTTAGGTAATAAAAAAGTTATTCTGACCAGATCACTATCGAGTGGAAATAGTTTAAATATATCATCACCCTTTTTATTGAAAATTCTAACACTTCTAAAAAAAATTAACAATACATTTGAGTTAAAAAAAATTATTGAAGTTCAGAAAATCAATATCTCATCGTTTAAAATTAGTTATGCACAATATAAACCTGATTTAAAATTTCTTCCCGCAAAACTTTCTATTACAGAATTTTCTACTTTAATTAACGAACCATACTCAATTTATTTAAAAAAAATTCTTAAAATTAATGAATTAAAAAAAATTGATTATCAGCCAAGCTATTCAGAGTTTGGAAGTTTCGTTCATAAGGCATTGGAAATACATTTATTGCAAGAGAGTTTTAGTGATTTTAAAAAAATTTTCCATGAATATTTTATCAACAAAGAAGCTATTTATACTTGGTATGTTAGGTTTAATAAAATTTTTGAAAATTTTTTAAATCACAATAGTGAAGTCAATCAAATAAAAAACTATTGCGAATATAAAATTAACTTTAATTTTAATAATTTAAAAATTACTGGAAAAATTGATCGAGTTATTCTCGATAATAACAATAAATTATCAATCATTGATTATAAAACTGGTTTAATGCCATCTTCCAAATCGGTAATTTCTTGTACCGAACCGCAACTGACTTTATCAGCTATAGGATTGATTGAACAAGGATTTTGTTTGGTATCACAAATTAATAATTTATTTTATTGGAAATTAAGTATTAACAGCAGTTTTGAACTAAGATCTATAACTAATAATGAAAGTAAATTTGAGCAATTAATTATTGATACCTATAAAAATATTCAAGAAATTATTGATAAATATTTCGTCAATAACTCACCATTTTGTGCAACTAACGAATCAAAGAATTATTTTTACAACAATCTAATGAGGTATGAAGAATGGAGCAAATAACTCATCGATATCGTCTTGATATAGAATATGATGGAACAAATTACCATGGCTTTCAAAAACAAAAAGCTCTTGATATTCCTACAATCGAAGATTCGTTATTGCTTGCCCTAAATAAGCTAGGTTTTCATAATTGCGATATAACAGTTAGTGGAAGAACAGATGCAGGTGTTCATGCCTTATGCCAAACAATTCATATCGATCTTATTAAAAAATATTCACCATACCAAATTTTAACTGGTCTTAATCATCATTTAAGGCAAAATAATGATAAAATTAGTATACTTCATTGCTATGAGGTAGATAATTATTTTAATGCCAGATTAAATGCCAAAATGCGTCATTATCGTTACATAATTATAAACCGAAAATCACCGTTAACAATTGATATAAATCGAGCATGGCATATTTCTGAACAACTCAATATAGAAGATATGTCAAAGGCAAGTAAATTGCTTCTTGGTGAACATGATTTTTCTTCATTTCGTGATTCAGATTGCCAAGCAAATTCTCCAATTAGAACTATCAATAAAATTTTTATTGATAAAATAGATAGTAAATTATTAATTAATGTAAGTGCTAAATCATTTCTTCACCATATGGTCAGAAATATTGTTGGTACTCTAGTATATGTTGGAACTAGAAGATATGAAGTCGATTATATTACAGATATTTTATCTACTAAAAATCGCAATAAATCAGGTCCTAACGCTCCAGCATGTGGTTTATATTTTTTAAAAACCGATTACTAGTTTAAATAATTAATCAAATTAATTTTTAATTTGCATGAAAAAAACTTCGAAAGCATTTGCAGTTATTGAATTATCAATAATTATGATGGTTGTTGGAATATTACTATTAAACGAATCATCAGACAATAAATTAATAAGAAACATTAGAATTCTTTCAGCTCAAAATGTTACGAGAAGTTCGCCAATAAATTCGATGAGGGGATTATTTGCATGGTTCGAAACATCATTGGAATCAAGTTTTCTAATTAACGAAAGATTAAATAATAATAATGTTTCAATCTGGGTTGATAACAATCCCTATTCATCATTTAAGAAAAATTTACTACAACTTCAAAAATCAGATGCAAAACCAAAATTTGACGAATCTGCAATCAATGGCATACCTGCTTTAAGATTCGATGGTATTGATGATTATATGTCGATTCCATCAATTAAGTTCAATTCTGAAAATCTAACTGTATTTATGGTAGGCAAAAGATCATCCTACTCTCATTATCAAGGTTCAATTTCAGGATTCAATTCCGCAAATAGCGATGATTTAGCTAATGGATCATTAGTTGCTTTTTACGATCAAAATAGCTACACATCTATTGCTTCAGGAACTAATTATTCAAATGTTAAAGGTATTGGAGATAATAACCCATACATTCTTGCAACAATCTTTAACGGCAAAAAAAATGTAACATATATTAATGGCAATATTGGCACGAATTCGAAAGGTAATCCCATTTTTGATTTTAATAGAATATTCGTAGGAGCAAGATATAATATGAATCAAGCCGATAGTTTTTTTAACGGCTATATCGGTGAAATAATTATCTTCAATCGAGCTTTAAACAGCGAGGAAAGAAAATCTATCGAGTATTATTTGGCTAGAAAATTTTCAATCAAACTTGATTATTTATTTTAGTTTATTTATTAATTACTGCAAAACTTTAGAAATTGTTTAAAAATATTATTATTAATATCAAAAAAATAATCCTTTGCAATATCAATATTCTGAAATATGTCAGTTAAATAATTATAATTCTCATCAAAAGCATTGCCATAAATTAACGGATATTTATTTTTAGCAGAACCTACAGAACACAGGCTTAATAATATAGCAGACAAAGCAAGCCAATGATTAGAATCTGAACTTGCAACTCGGTATTCAATTCGATATTCATCATCTATTTTATAGTTAGGAATTCTAACTGCACAACTTCGATTATTAATACCTACACTTAGATTTACTGGAGAATTATATTTGCCTTTGCTAAATAAATTTTTATTTACCTCCTTATGATATCGATAATAATCAAGTTCTGATGGTGCAAGGATAAAAAGGATATGATTGGTTTTATCTAATAAATTGGTATAGGTTAATTCTTGCAGTAATGGAGAATTTTTTAAAACATTATTACCATTTTGATCTACATATGAAATGTTGAACTGCAATGAGCTTGGGCAATCATCTAAACTTGTAAATGCTTTAAAAATTAGTTTAAAGTTATGTTTTTTAGATAAAGCATTTAATTGTTTTTTTATTTTATCAAGATCGGTGCATAATTTTAGTAAATCTTGATATGGCAATGATGAATATTCAAGCTGATTGACCCCCTGCTCTTTTTTTATTTTACCTAATGAAGAAATAATTGGATCGCTGTTACATTGCCAAATAAATTTCTCAATCGCAGATTCTTCTATAGCGGATTCATCTATAGCATATTGCCCTATTGCATCTCTTTGATATTTTGCCGTGGCAAATTGGTCTGCACTAAGTTTTAATCGGTCATGCTGGATAATGGGTGTATAATGGTGTTTTTTCTTAAATTTTTCAGAAGAAGTTAAATAAAATTCTAATTCTATTCCAACTTTAATATCAAATACAGCAAAATTATTTCTAAAATAATCTTTGGCATATCGGTATGAAAAATTAGCAATTTGACGTTTATTTTTAGAAAAATTATTTAGATAAAAATCAAACTTACTCAAATTTATAACGCTAATGTTTTTTTAACCCATTCTATTAAAGCAGGCTTTGGAAGTGCTCCTACTTTGCTATCAGCTAACTTTCCATCTTTGAAAATCATCAGCGATGGAATTCCTCTAACCATTAATTTAGATGGAGTTTCTGGATTATCATCGACATTGCATTTGATAACAGTTACTTGATTTTGCATTTCATTAGCAATTTGTTCAAGGGTTGGTGATAACTGTTTACATGGTCCACACCAGTCTGCATAAAAGTCAAGAAGAACTGGTGTTTTTGAATTGATAACATCACTTTCAAATGTTTTGTCCGAGGTATGTTTAATCATAAAATAAATTTAAAGGGTTAATATTACCTTGTAAATTTAACCCTACAAATTTTTAAATGAAAGATTTAAATTAAAAGTTTTTTGAGGTTTAGTTAAATTACTTGGATTATTTTCAGAAATAGAGAAACTAAAGATGGTACAACAGCCATTTCTGGTGAATATCAATCCTCTTTGCAGAGTTCTTTTAAGGGCTAAATCATGATTTGCGAATATTTTAATTTGCCATTCTTTGTCAATTTTTATTCCAGCTGTAAAATTAAATTGCTCTTTTTTTTGGGGATTTTGTAAAGTTTTTTTAATTAATAAATAATCACTAATAAAGTTAAATTTTTTAAAATCAAGCGCTGTTGTTAACTGGTTAACTTCGTTATTGTAATTTGATTCATTTAGTTGAAATAAATATGATAAACTCAAATATTTTTTAGCTCTGTAAATCGCTTTACCAACTATGTTTGATTTGTTATTATCGGCAAAACCTCTAATTTCAATATCTTGTTTACCATCACTAATTCTATGACTTTGACCTGCAAATAAACCAAACTCTCCAAACTTGTTAAAAAAAGCTGTTTTAATACCATAGCTAAATCTTTCACCAATTTCATTACGATCATTTCCAGAGAATCGATCAGCGATAAAAAGATTGCTATATGATAATTCACCATTATTACTCTCTTCATTTGGCAATTTATTAAAATTTTTTTTGTATTCACTTGAAACAATCGTAAACATTGGTTCAAGCATTAAGGCATTGGTTTTTGATTTACGAATCATTGGCAATCGCCAATTAAATAAATATTCAGTTTTGTAGTTAGATGTAAAGTTTTTATATTGATTATTACTAGCATTTATTTGTTTGTAATTATTTTCTAATGAATATAAATCATTTTGAATTCTTGCAGATATTTCAAATAAATTACCTTTGATATTAAATGGAATTTTTGCTTGAGGAGAAATGGTTAATCGGCGATATTGCAAACCTTCTTCTCTTTGCAATGCTACAAAATCTGAATTTAAGATAAATTTTTCTTTAAAAAAATATGGCTTTGATTCAATATTTGCAATTATTTGTGGTAAAATAAACGGTACTGATTTTTCAAGATTTTTCTTTTCTAACTCTTGAAATCTAAGAGTCTTAATCGCAAAATAATCTCGACCTTTGATGTAATCAAAATTAATTTTAGATGAAGTAAATGCTGAATAATTAAAGTGATAATCTCTTTGATAATCGCGATCTGAAATAGTATTTAAATCAAAATCAGCACCAAGATTTTGGTTAAAATTAAAATCACCTTTACCCTGAATTTGCCATCTATATTTTTGATCTGTTCTGTTAATAATTACTGTATCGACACTGTTAACAACCTTGTTATTTGCAATCTCTAGATTTAAATTATATTTACCAAATTTTGAATAATGACGAAATGCATTCTCCAATAAAAACTGATTATTTCCAGCATATATTAATGGAGTAAAGGTTAAATCTGCACTATCTGAAATTGGATAGAAATATGGAATTCTTATTCCAAATCCTAAATTTGAATTTCTAACGTAAGATAAAGACAATAAACCAGATTCCCTTTTTTTTGCAGGCAAGGGAGTACTAAGATATGGCAAATAAATTAATGGAACATTCAATATTCTAAAAACACCATGACTTGTTTTAAGGGTTTGTTTATCTCGATCAATTTTAGTTTTTCGTGAGAGAATAGAAGCAAAATCAATTTTTTTACCAGCTAATCTATAATCATTTACAAGCTCTTCATTGGGACAGAATGAAAAAACTGTGTTATAAAACGAGGTTACGCTTTCAGATTCGCGATCAATTTTTTTTGAGTAAAGATAAGATCCGTCATTAAAAAACATTTTACTATCAAAAAAACTGCCTTTACTAAAATCATCCTTAAATTCAGCTCGATTACCATAGACATTTCCAATTTCTAGATTTTTAATTTTTAAATTTCCAATGGCATTTATTAATTTGCTATTTTTATCATAAGTTATTTGATCAGCATAAAGCTTAGTATTTCCCTTGCTAACTTCAACATCGCCAGTGGCAATTAATAATTTTTTTTCATTATCACCTTTAACTATTTTAGCTTTTAACACTGTAGGTAAATTATTATCAGGAGTCTTGAATGAAGGGATTGCAAAAGCATTAAGTGAAATTAAAGAACAAATAAAGACAGCACAAAGTAATAATAAACTAACATTATAAATTTTTTTTTTTAAAAAAAAACATTAGATTAATTTGAGTGATTTAGGACGAGTTCTTTTAAGCCAAATCGCAATCATCATTCTAGTAAGCAAAATTGCTGAAAACATAGAAGAAATTATCCCGATTGATAAAGTAACTGCAAAACCTTTAACTGAACCATTGCCAAAAACAAACAGAAAAAATGCCACGATTAAGGTTGTGAGATTTGAATCAATAATTGTTCTATAAGCCTGATCAAAACCCATTTCAACAGCCTGAAAAATTGAACGTTTTTCACGAAGCTCTTCTTTTATTCTTTCAAAAATTAATACGTTAGCATCTACAGCCATACCCATGGTAAGGACAATTCCCGCAATTCCAGGAAGAGTTAAAGTAGCATTAAGTAGAGCTAATGAGGCAATAATTATTGCTACATTAACAATCATTGCAACATTGGCAATTAAACCAAACAAACCATAAAAAATAACCATAAAGATTCCCACAAAAAACATCCCCATTACTGATGAAATTTTTCCACTGCGAATTGAATCCAGACCAAGCGAAGGACCAACTGTTCGTTCTTCAATAATTTTTAATGGAGCTAAAAGAGCACCTGCTCGTAAAAGCAAAGCAACTTGTCCAGCTTCTTGGGTTGAAAAATTACCAGATATCACCCCTGAGCCTTGAGTAATTGCACTATTAATTTTAGGTGCAGTAACTACATTACCATCAAGAACAATTGCAAAAATTTTGCCAATATTATCTCTGGTAACTTGAGCAAATTTTTTAGCACCAATTGCGTTGAATCTAAAAAAAACAGCTGGTTGACCTTCATGATATGTAGCACTAGCATCAACAAGCATATCACCACTTAGTACCACCTCTTTTTTTAAAACCAATGGAAATTTATTTTGATCATATGCTGTAAAATTTTGAGGATTAAGATTATTTTGATCAGCAGCTAAAAAATGAAAAGTTAATTTAGCTGTCTTGCCAAGAAGCTGTTTTAATTCATCAGAATTTTGAACACCGGGAACTTGCAACAAAATTCTACTATCCCCTTGTGCTTGAATTGATGGTTCTTTAGTGCCGTTTTCATCAACTCTTCTTCTGACAATCTCAATTGATTGAGCAATCAAGCGTTGTTTCATAGCAACTAACTCCTTATTATCATAAAAAAGTTTGAATTGGTTATCATCTTCATCAATTTTAATAAATCGATCAACTTTGCGAATTAAGTTTATAACTTGTTTTTTTTGTTCATTATCATATAAATTGAAAGCTATTTTATCATTATAAGCTTGAGGAACAGATCTAATTGAATTTTCATTGAAAATATTTGTTAATTCTTCATTTAAATTATTAATTTGTTCTGTTAAATAATAATCAAAATCAACTTCTATCATCAACTGCGAACCTCCTTGAAGATCAAGACCCATGTTAACTTTGGTTGATGGCAAAAAACTCAGCAAATAGCTCTTAAAACTCGATTTTTTTTCTGCAACGTTGATTGTTTGTTCAGAAATTTGCTGATCGTGATGAATAAAAGTTGGCAATGAAAAATAAATTGCCAAAACTACAAATAAAAAAATAGTTAGAATTTTAATTTTAGAAAAATTTAACATAATATCCAGTATCTTAAATTAATTTATAAGTTATATATTTTATTTATTTTTTGATGAAATATTTTCTTGATTGCCTTTACTTTCTTTATCCTCATTATATTCGGATACATAATTTCTTAGAATTTTAACATTAACATTATTAGCAATTTCAATTTCAACTTGGTTAGTTTTTTTATCAATATCACGAATTACGCCTATAAGTCCTCCGTTAGAAACAATCTTAGTGCCAATTTTTAAATTATTTACAAATTCCTGATGTTCTTTTATTTTTTTATTCTGTGGACGAATGATTAAAAAATAAAAAACAACGAATATCAGAATCAACGGAACAAAACTACCTGCAGACATAGAAGATTTGCTAGCTGAAGAGGTTATAACTTCTTGAGCATTAGCTGATTTAATTAAAATATTTTCAATCATTTTAAAATAATTTTATTGTTAACTTATAAGACTTACTTAAATTAAATTATAACTAATATTTTTTATTTAAAATAAAAAAAATATTTAAATAAGTCAAAAATATATTTGATTAATTAAGTAAAATTTATATGATCAATTACTCTTCACTTTTAAGCAATAAGCTCTTTAATTTATTAACCTCATCAATATTTACCTCTTTTGACTGTTTTTCAGGATTTTTTGGATCAGGAAGTTCTGTATAGTCAGGAGGAAGAATCAAAGGATCATCCTTTGTTTTATCACAAGATATTGTAAAACATAACAAAAAAATAGCTAGAAATATTTTATACATTTTTTTTAAATTTATTTATAAAAAACTCATCAAAGATTAAAACCATGATTCCAATAAAAATTGAACAGTCAGCAAGGTTAAATGCTGGCCAATGATATGAACCAATATAAAAATCCAAGAAATCAGCTACTGCGCCGTTAAAAATTCTATCAATGGTGTTACCAAATGCACCACCAATTACCAAACCCAGAGCAATAGCTATGTATATTTTTTTTACTTGATAAAGCCAAAAAATTAATGCCAGACCAATTCCGCCTTGAATTAATACAAATATAATTTCACTATTTTTAATTTTACTAAACATCCCAAAGCTTACTCCCGTATTCCAAACTTTAACTAAGGAAAAAAAGTCAAAAATTTTAATTTCCGAATAATTTTGATTATCTAACAAATTAAGTTTTTGGCGATTATCAATTAAATTAAAAATCAATTTTTTGGTAAATAGATCTAATCCGCAGACAATTGTTGCTATTGCAATACCAACAAAAAATAAATAAGAAAAATTTTTTAAAGAAAATGTTTTAAAGGTAACTTTTTCAAAAATTCTCAACATAAAAATTTTAAAAAATTTATTTACTTTAACTCGTGAATTTAAAAACTTATATGACATTGAAATTTAGTTTTTGATCGATTAAAATAATTGAAGATAATATGTTTTAAATAATTAAATTTTGATAATTATTTTATGAATATTTTTTAATAAGTCCATAAATATAATTTCCTTAATCCCCAAAAATTAAAGGTTTGAATATGAAAATTACTTTTATGGGAACAGCTCAATTTGCTTGCCCTGCTCTTCTTAAAATTTTAAACGATAAAAATTTTAACGTTGTTGGAATTTATACTCGTGAACCAAAAAATGCTGGACGTGGTCAAAAAATTCAGATTTCACCAATTCACCAAATTGCCCTTGCTCATAATATTCCAGTTTTTCACCCAAAAAATTTTAAAGAACAAGAAGCTGTTAATCATTTCAAATCGCTTGATGCTGATATTGCAGTTGTTGTAGCATATGGTTTAATAATTCCCAAACAAATACTTGAATCACCGCAATATGGCTGTATCAATATCCACCCATCACTCTTACCCAGATGGCGAGGTGCATCACCAATTCAAAGAACAATAATGGCTGGCGATAAAGTAACTGCACTTGATATTATTCAGATGGATGAGGGTCTAGACACCGGAGATATTTTAATGCGTAAAATTGTTGAATTAAATGGCGAAGAAACTTATCAATCGCTTATGGAATCACTTGCGATAATTGGTGCTAATCAGTTAGTGGATTTACTTAAAATAATTGACAAAAATAATTTAGGAAATTTAAAAATTATCAAGCAAGACTCAAGTTATGCAACATATGCTCAAAAAATTAGCAAAGAAGAGTCAGTAATTGACTGGGGTCAAAATGCTGAAACTATTATTCGCAAAATTAAAGGGCTCAGCGGATCGTTAACCGCTCAATTTACAATAAATGATCAAGTTATTAAAATTTATGATGCCAAAATTATCGACCAACTCAGCTCAAATTTTCCAGCTTCAACAATTTTAAATAATGAACTACATATTCAGTGTTCTAAGGGAATAATCCAACCTCTTATTCTTCAGCGTCAGGGCAAGAAAATTATGTCAATTAAAGAGTTTCTTTTAGGCTTTAAAATGCCGTAAATTATTTATGTAAGTATTTTATTTTTCTTGTAAAAAGTGAATAATTTTTTGACATTTTGCAGTTTCTATTTCCGATAATTTTTGAATTTCTTTGAGCTTGTCGATTAATTGAATGTTGCAGTTAGAAAAATCAGTTTTGGTTTTTTTAAGGCATTTATGATAATTCTTGCAAGCAAGATCTGTCTTATCTTCAGGAATTGTCCTAAAATTTTTAATTGTCCGATCAAATAGACAATAATTTCCATATTTAGGAGGAAGTTTTTTATCAGTTTTATTTATTAATTTACAATTAGAAATTGTTAAAACAAAAAATAATATTATAATATTTTTAAAACTAATTTTATTCATATTTCTTACCATTTTTTAATATTTTTTAATAGCTTTTAATTCATCCAAGATCATAGTCAAAACCATCTCTACACCTTGAAACCTAATCTGAGAACGATTACCTTTAAATTCAAATTTTTTAACATTTTTTTTATCTAAAGAAACTAAAGCTATATAAACCAAGCCAACTGGCTTATCAGGACTTCCTCCACTTGGACCAGCTATTCCGGTAATTGCAATTGTTAAATCAACATTAGCAATTTTAATTAAACCATCAGCCATTTCTAAAGCAACTTCCTGACTAACTGCACCATACAAATCAAGGGATCTTTTTTTGACGCCTAAAAAATCTATTTTAGCTTGATTAGAATATGAAACTACTGAACAATCAAATATTTCCAAGACACCTGCAAATTCAGTAAATAATGCACTAAGTAAACCTCCCGAACATGATTCAGCAAAAGCAATTTTAATTTTTTTTTGAGAACATAAGTTAATTATTTCGCTAACTTTAGCATTTAATGTTTTTTTTAAAAAGCCATTTACGATCATTGATAATATCCTGCAATTCTTTCAACTTGGATTGTTTTTTTTGAGATTCTTAAAGTTGATAAAATCTCTTCTAAATGTTCAACATTTTTAACATTAATGTCAATTACCACTTCAAAAAGATCAGAACATCTATTAGTTGTTTTAATGTGATTAATGTTAATTTTTTTCTTAGCAATTACGCTTGTAATCTCAGCCAATGCCCCACTTCGATTTTCAACAACAACACGAATTTGACTAGTATAATTATCTGCAATATTTTCTTCATCATCTTTCCAACAAACATCAACAACCAATTGCGGATTAATCGCAAAATTTTTCAAATTGCGACATGTTTTTTGATGTATTGTAACACCAGTTCCAGTATTAATTATTCCAAGTATCGGATCACCGGGAATTGGGTTGCAACATCCAGCATATCTGATAGCCATTCCGTCAACCAAACCAGTAATAGGTAGGTGAAAAGATGTTCTTTTTTTCTTTTTTTGTAAAGGCTGGGCATAGTTAATTACTTTGCCTTCTTCTACATAATCAGGATATATAATTTTTAAAATTTCACTGCGATGAATTGATCCATCGGCAACTTTAAAATAGAAATCACTGAGATTTTTCTTCTTGAAATGAGCAAGTTTTTTTTCGATTAGTTTTTCATTAAATTCGAGATTTTTTGATGATAAATATTTCTGCAAAATTGCACTTCCCAATGCCGAATATTCTTGATATTTTTGATTACGCGTAAAATTTTTAATTGCTGATTTTGCTTTTGAAGTAACCACAAATTGAAGCCAATTTGGCGATGGTCGAGAATTTTTGGCAGTAATAATTTCAACTTGATCACCATTTTCAAGACTTGTTCTCAATGGTGCAATCATCCCATTTACCTTAGCTGAAGTGCATGTATTGCCAATTTCAGAATGAATAGCATAAGCAAAATCAACTACAGTTGAACCATGAGGTAAGTTAAAAATATCACCATTTGGAGTAAAACAAAAAACTTCATCTTGATGCATATTTAATTGATGATGCTTGAGAACATCACTGGCATTTTCTGAATTTTCAAAAAGCGTTATCAATTCTCTAATCCAACGATATTGGTCTTTAGAAGAATCCTTAGAGTTTCTTGACAATGTTTTTTTGCCAGACATATCTTCTTTATAATTCCAATGCGATGCAACACCCAACTCAGACTCTTCATGCATTTGCTGATCACGAATTTGAATTTCAATTTTATTACCCTCAAAAGCTAAAACCGCTAGGTGAAGAGAACGATAGCCATTATCTTTGGGAGTGCTAATATAATCATCAAATGTTCCAGGAATCATATTAAAATGCGAATTAATAATTCCCAACGACTTATAACATTGAGAAATATCTTTAACAACTATTCGAAAAGCCATAATATCATGAAGACTATAAAATCCTATATTTTTAACCTTCATCTTCATCCATATTGAATATGGTTTTTTTTCTCTTCCAGAAATTTCACATTTAACATCATTTTGGGCAAACATGTCATGTAAAGTTAAAAGAATTTTATCAATAATATTTTGATTTTTTTCACGAATCTCATTGAGTTTTTCAATTATATTGTTTCGAGCTTGCGGATTAATAACTTCAAATGCCAGATCTTGTAGCTCATCTTTAATTTTATTCAAACCAATCCTTCCTGCAAGTGGCGCATAAATTTCCAAACTTTCATTGGCTTTTTTAATTTTTTTTTCACGACTGGGAACATAATTCAAAGTTCTCATATTGTGAAGACGATCAGCAAGCTTAACCAATAAAACTCTAATATCCTGAGACATTGCCATGGTTAGTTTACGAAAATTTTCAGCAACTCTTTCAAAAGAATGAAGACTTTCCATTTTGCTTAGCTTAGTTACTCCATCAACCATTTTAGCAATATTTTCATTAAAGTTTTTGGCAATATCCTCAAGTGTAACTGGGGTATCTTCAACAACATCATGTAATAAAGCTGTGATAACTGACTCTTCGTCAAGTTTGAGATCTGCTACGATTTCTGCGACTGCAACTGGATGAGAAAAATATGAATCGCCAGAATGTCTTTTTTGACTCCCATGGGCTTCTTTTGCGAAGATATAAGCCTTATGTATTTGGGAATCATTTAAGTTGGGGTAATGAATTTTTACTTTGTTAATTAATTCTTGCGATGAGATCATATTTGAGATCTCCATTGAATTAATTTAAAATTAATAAATTTAAAAATTAATGAATTTAAAAAACTAATCGTCCACTTCAACATTTTCGTCAACAAAAGTACTATCTTTAAGAACGATATTAACCTGCGGATCGTCTTCTTGGCTAACATTGCCTGCTTCATCAGCAATGGCATCATGAATTTGCTGATTATCAGAAACAACTTCGACAATTCCACGATTTTTTATTGATTTAACAATATTTTTCTTTTGCATTTCAATATCAAGCACTCCTTCAGCAACCTCTCGTAAAGCAATAACAGCAGGTTTTTCTTTGCGATCGAGATTTGTAGGTGCACCAGACAAAATGCTTTTAGCCCTGTTGCCTGCAATCAAGCAAAGCTCAAAACGATTTGGAACAACTTCAATACAGTCTTCAACGGTAATTCTTGCCATAAAAAAAATTTTAAATTAATTGATTGATTAACACCAACTAATTCTAATGTTCAAAATTATGAAAGCAAGTTTTAAATAAAAAAGTAGTTTATTTAATTTGAATTATTTAAAATTTAAAAATAGAGATATTTTAATGAAAATATAATTTGATTTGCAATGACAGTTAAAATTCACGAATCTGAAGATTTTGAAAAAATGCGTAAATCCGGAAGGCTTGCCAGCGAGGTTTTGGATTATATTGGTCAGTTTGTTAAAGAAGGAATCACTACTTTAGAATTAGATCAAATTTGCCATAAAAAAATAATTGAGGCAAATGCTATTCCAGCTCCTTTAGGATATCATCCCAGCAATTTTAAATACCCATTCCCCAGATCAATTTGTACTTCGGTTAATGAAGTAATTTGCCATGGTGTTCCATCTAAACAGGTTCTTAAAAATGGCGATATAATCAACATCGACGTTACGGTAATTGTTGATGGATGGCATGGCGATAGCAGTAGAATGTATTATGTTGGTAAGCCATCTATCAAAGCCCAAAAACTTACGCAAACAACTTATGAATGCTTAATGCTAGCTATTGAAGAAGCCAGACCGGGAAACCATCTTGGCGATATTGGATTTGCTATTCAAAATCATGCAGAAAAAAATGGTTTTTCAGTAGTTCGTGATTATTGTGGTCATGGCATTGGCAAGGTTTTTCACGATGAACCAAGTGTTGTTCACTATGGCAAAAAAGCGCAAGGTTTAGAAATTAAAGAAGGTATGTTTTTTACAATTGAACCGATGATTAATGAAGGAAATTTTTATACTAAAAAAGACGAAACTCTCAAAAATAAAGATCCCATCCTTTATGAATGGACAGTAATAACTGCTGATAAAAATCCTATTAATGGCAAAAGGTCTTTATCAGCTCAATTTGAGCATACTATTGGCATAACTGCAACAGGTTGTGAAATTTTTACTAAATCTATCAACGATCTAGAATTGCCAATTTTTAAAAATAACTTTAACCTTTAAACTAAATTTATGACTGAAATTATTCCTTTTGATCTTCGTGATGGAACAATATTTTACAATGGCAATTTTGTTGAATGGCAAGATGCCAAAGTTCATGTTCTCAATCATGGTTTGCATTATGCTTCACTGGTTTTTGAAGGAGAAAGAGTTTATAATAAAAAAATTTTTGAATCGACTAAACACTCGCAAAGGCTTCACAATTCAGCAAAAATTATGGATTTCGAAATTCCCTATAGCGTAACTGAAATCAATCGTTTAAAAGAAGAGTTAGTTATAAAACAAAATATTATCAACGGATATATCAGAGCATTCGCATGGCGAGGGTCAGAAAAAATGGCAATTTCAGCTCAAAATAATAAAATTCATTTTGCCATAGCCTGCTGGCAATGGCCATCATATTACAGCGATGAATCTAAGAAAGCTGGATTGAAAGTTAAGTTTGCTCAATATCGTCGACCTCCATTAGAATGTGCTCCTGTTCATGCTAAAGCTGCAGGTTTATACATGATTTGCACTATATCTAAACATCAAGCTGAGCGTGATGGATTTAATGATGCCTTAATGCTTGACTATCGAGGATATTTGGCTGAAGCTACTGGTGCAAATTTATTTTTGGTAATGAAAAATAACGAACTACATACCCCACTTGCCGATTGTTTTTTGAATGGTATCACAAGACAAACTGTAATTGAACTTGCTAAAAAAAGAGCGATTAAGGTAATTGAAAGACATATTAATCCTGAAGAACTCGATCAAGCCCAAGATATTTTTATAACTGGAAGTGCTGCTGAAATTACCAGAATTAGTAATATTGATAATAAATATTTATATCCTAATCCATGTCAGATCACTTTGAATCTTATGCAGGATTATCAACAACTTGTTAATAGCTAAAATGATTAAAAATAAATTTAATTGCTTAAAATATTTTTTATTAAAAATATTTAATTTTGTAAAAATCTTAGTGATAAATAAGTTTCCTTATTATTTTATAATTAGTTTTATTGTTACTATTTTTACAATTTCTTGCAAAAACCAAGCAGTATCGCAAAGCCAAAATCTAAAAATTAAATCACATCTAAATTTTACTGAAAAATTTTCAGGCAAAGCTTATGTTCTCGATGGCGATTCTATTAGGGTTGGTAAAAAAGAAGTTCGACTATTTGGCATAGATGCACCTGAGTATAGCCAAAAATGCTTCAATAAAAAAAATATTGAGTATAGTTGCGGTCTAAATAGTAAGGATTTTTTAATTAAGCTTATTGGTGGTAAAAGGGTTTATTGCGTTTACGCCCAAAAAGATAAATATGATCGTTTTCTAGCAAAATGCTATTTTGATGATTTATCAGTTAACGAAGAAATTATTAAAAATGGCATGGCTGTGGTTTATAATTTCACAGAAAGCGATGAAATCATTGACAAACTTGAAGAGCAAGCAAAAGATAAAAAAATTGGGATTTGGCAAGGAGCATTTGAGTTGCCAAAAAATTATCGTAAAAAAAATCCTAATTTACATAAAAAATAAATTTTGTTAACTTTTCTTAGTTTTAAATAAATAATCTAAATTAATAAAAATGAAAAAAATACGCGTTGCAATTCTAGGGGCATCTGGTTATACCGGAATAGAGCTAATAAGACTTCTTCTTAATCATCCTGCAGTTGAAATTTGTGAATTAATTGCCAATAGCAATGCTGATCAGGAAATTCATGAACTTTATGATCATTTAACAAATTTTGATTTGCCAAAATTAAAAAAAATTGATAATACTGATTTCAGCAAAATTGATGTTGTATTTGGCTGTTTACCTCATAGTAAGTCGCAACAAATTTTTAAAAATATTCTCAGCGATAAAAATAATTCACATTTAACAATCATCGATTTATCAGCAGATTTTCGTTATGACGATCCACTTAATTATCAAAAATGGTATGACCATCAACACTTAGCTTTAGAACTTCAAAAGTATGCAGTTTATGGGCTAAGCGAGATAAATCGCAGTAAAATAAAAAAAGCAAAAATTATAGCCTGCCCTGGATGCTATCCAACTTCAGCCCTGCTTCCATTAATTCCGTTATTAAAAAATAATTTAATTTCAACCAAAAATATTATAATCGATTCCAAATCAGGAGTTTCAGGAGCAGGAAGAAATCTTAAAACAGCGAATTTATTTTGCGAAATTAACAATTCAATTAAAGCCTATAGCATTGGCAAACATCGCCATATTGGTGAAATTGAACAAGAATTGAGTAAAGCTGTTAACCACAACATCAATATTGAATTTACTCCTCACCTTCTCCCTGTTAATCGCGGAATAATTTCTACAATCTATTGCAAAACAAATGACAAGATCAATATTGATGATATTAAAAATTGTTTATCAACAACTTATAACGATGAATATTTTGTAAAATTAGTTGATCACGAAATTGCTCTTCATAATGTTGTAGGAAGTAATTTTAGCCTCATAGCCGTTAATCAGGGAAACAACCCTAATACGATCATTATAACTTGCGTTCTTGATAACTTATGTAAAGGTGCATCAGGGCAAGCTATTCAAAATATGAACATAATTTTTAATCTTGATGAAAAGTTAGGATTAGAAATTAATCCACTATTTCCATAAAAAATGTCAACAATCTTTGCGTTAATTACCTCGCCAAGTCGTGCTGGAGTTGCTATTGTCAGAATATCTGGACCGCAAGCTTTAAATTGCTTGTCTATTTTAGGCTGTAAAAAAATTCCTCAATCTCATCAAGCATTTCTTCAAAAATTATATAATCCATTTAATAATCAACTCCTTGATAAAGCTTTGATAACCTACTTCAAGTCTCCAAAAAGCTATACAGGCGAAGATGTTGTAGAAATTAATTTGCATGCTTCACCATTTGTAATTAAAACTCTTCACGATATTTTATTGCAACAAGTTGGTATTCGTTTAAGTCTACCTGGGGAATTTTCTAAACGAGCATTTTTAAATGGCAAAATTGATTTGGTTCAGGCTCAAGCAATTCCCGATTTAATAGCTAGCGAAACCGAAATTCAACATCAACAAGCAATCAAACAACTTGATGGTGAATTAGGAAATTTATATGAAAAATGGCGAACCTCACTTCTTGAAGCTATTGCATTAATTCAGGCAAATATTGATTTTCCTGATGAAGATATTCCAACTTCAACCATTTCTAGAATTGAAGAAATTGTTAAAACCTTAATTACTGAAATTAAAAATCATCTTAATGATAATTATATCGGTCAAAAAATTAAGGACGGACTAAATTTAGTGATATTAGGTTCAGTCAATGCTGGAAAATCAAGCTTAATTAATTTTCTTACCAGAAATGAAATTGCTATCGTATCTGATATTGCCGGAACCACTCGCGATGTTATTGAAACTCACTTATCTATAAAAGGTTTAATGGTTAAAATTGCCGACACCGCAGGAATTAGAAAAACCAATGATCCCATTGAGCAAGAAGGAATAAATCGGGCATTAAAAAAATCCCAAAATGCTGATTTAAAAATTTTAGTGATAGATTTACAAAATCCTAATTTTGATCATGATTTAATTGATAACAAGACTATCATTTTACTTAATAAAATTGACAAGATTAATGGTTTTGATCTAAAAAATTTTATTAATAAACACAACTTAAATAATTTTTCTGATAAGATCATAGCAATTTCAATTACCAAAAATATTAATACATCTCAGCTTATTAAATTAATTGAGGATGAAGTTGAAAAATTAATTCCAAAACTCAATTACCCTGCAATTACTCAAGAAAGATATCGAATAATTTTAAATAATTGTTTAGAAAATTTAAATTACTTTTCATTAAAAAATAATATCGAAATTTCGGCTCATGAATTATGGCAGACTAGTGTTGAACTTGGTAAAATAACTGGCAAATTTGATATTGAAAATATTTTAGATATAATTTTTTCAAGTTTTTGTATTGGAAAATAATTATCTGCATTTAAATTAATCATAATTTTTTATCAATAAATTTAATTAAATCCCTTGTGACATTTGTTATTGTTCCACAAATTGAAGCTTTAGCTTTTGATGCCTCGTCATTTCTTAGCATGCATCCAGGTCTAGTTCATGAGATTGGAGGGCACAGCATAGCACACGTGTTATACAGCTTTATCAAAAGAACCTGTCATCGTCGAGGTTTAAGTAGAAGAGAAATGCGTAAAATTATTAATCGCAGAAATCGCTGGTTTGTTGATAACATCATTATGCATCATAAAAGATTACACGATCATAATCGTAAAGTTATTATTAGCGATGCCAGAAAAAGAGCGATTAACAAAAAAGAAAATAATTTTCAGGAATCCATGGAACTTGTTATGTCAGACTCTTTCACTAATAAAGTTAATACTCGTAGTTATTTTCACGATACCAATAATTATAGCGAAAGTGAGGAGGAAAAGAAAAGAAGATATCAAGAATCACAATTGATTATTGATCGGCTTGAAAATCGAAAAAAAAGAGCTAAGAGCAGATGGATTGCCCATTTAAAGCTAACTAAACTCGATGATAAGGATGATTTTTGATTATTGTTTGAGCTCGATAAATTTGTTCAATTAATACAACCCTGGCCATTAAATGCGGTAATGTCATTTTTCCTAAAGACATTACTAAATTGGCTTTGCTAATAATTTTTTGATCCAAGCCATCAGCTCCACCTAGAACAAAAGTTATTTTTGAAGAAGAATTTAATTGATAGTTATTTAAAATTTTTGCGAATTCAACACTATCGAATTGCCTTCCCTTTTCATCAAGTGCAATGAGAACTGAATCACTTTCTAAATTATTTAAAATCAACTCACACTCCTTATTTTTCAATAATTCCGAGTTTAAATTGTTAGAATTTTTTAACTTTAATTCTTTTAATTCAACTTTATAAGAAATTCTTTTTAAAAATTCATCAAATAAAACTTTATATGCTGAATTATTAAAATTACCAAATGCCAAAATAATAATTTTCATAAAAAATTTTAATTTATAATTTCAATTTATTTTTTTTAATTTA
>JBJTWJ010000141.1:0-13831 GCA_046081665.1 Alphaproteobacteria bacterium
TAAAAATAGAAATTTTTATTTTTTAGAAATGAATACCCGACTGCAAGTTGAGCATCCAGTTACCGAGTTAGTTACTGGTTTGGATATTGTTGAGTTAATGATTAAAATTGCTCTAAAGGAGAAATTGCCATTTACTCAAAAAGACATTAAACTCAATGGCTGGGCAATTGAGTCAAGGGTTTATGCTGAAGATCCATCACGTGGATTTTTGCCATCTTCAGGGCGAATTAATCTTTACATTGAACCTGAAGAAAATAAGCATATTCGCCTCGATACAGGGGTTTATGAGGGTGGAGAGGTTAGTATGTTTTATGATGCGATGATCGCCAAATTATGCACCTTTGGTAAAGATCGACCTGAAGCAATTGAGCATATGCGTCAAGCCTTGGGAAGTTTTGCGATAGGTGGTGTTTCACACAATATCAGTTTTCTTGAAACCATCATGAAAAATGAGCGTTTTATCAAAGGTGATCTCTCAACTAGCTTTATCAAGCAAGAATTTCCAGCAGGTTTTTCAGGAAGCGAATTGGACTCTCAAGCCAAAGAAGTTTTGCTGGTTGTGGCAATGCAGATTTTTCTAAAAAATTATCAACGCAATGCTCTTATGACAAGTCAGCTTCGCAATCGTCAAAAACAAATTTCTGAAAGATGGGTTATTGTTATTGATGAAAATTCTTATTTAATCAATATTATCAATCGTGAAGAAGGTCTTCTTAAAATTGAATGCGATCGAAAAGAAATTGAGCTTAAAACTTCGTGGAATAATGGTGAAAAATTATTTCGTGGACAAGTTAATGGCAAAAATATCGGCGTAAAAATCCGTGATAATAACAATACCGGAAATTATCTTCTTCAATATTCTGGTTTGGATGCTTTTGTAAGTGTATATTCTCCGCGAATTGCTGAGTTAAGTAAATTTATGCCTAAGATTCAAAAGAATGCTAAGCCAGTAAATCTAACCTCACCAATTACTGGTAAAATAATTCGTTTTAAAGTTGTGCAAGGTGATGAAGTTAAAGCTGGTCAAGATCTAGTAGTAATTGAGGCAATGAAAATGGAAAATATCATTAGAACTGATCACGATGTTAAGATTGGTAAAATTCGATTTAAAGAAGGTGATCCAGTTGGAATAGGGCAGGTGGTAATTGATTTTGAAAGTAATTAATCCAAGGCAATTTTTGTCAAAATACCGCTACTAAAAGTTAATAATGGAATTAGAAAAATATTTAATCCTAGTAAAATTTTTAGATATTGTGCAAAATTATCTAAAATTGCCAAACATGAAAATATTACAATTGGCAAGATTAATGGCAGAACTATAAAAGCAATCAAGGCAATTGAGCCTTGGAGTATTGCTAAACTTGCACCAAAACAGCAAATAAAATTAATCAGCAGGCTAGCAAGTAAAAATAAGATTAAAAAATTATTTAAAAATTGCCATGATAAGCCTAAAAGCCATGACAAAAATACTGCCAAGATAACATTGAAAAAACAGTTGCTAAGCCAGTTAGCAAGCATTTTAGCAAAAAAATAAATTTCAAAATTTCGACATTTGATTAATATTTGTTCAAGAGTTCCGTCTTGAAAATCTTCTTGCAAAAATTCAAAACTACTAGCCAAAAGACTAAACAATAAGGCAAAAATACTTGCGCAAGTTATTAATGATTGATATTTTGCTTCGCTAGATAATTCTTCACCAATTGCATTTTGAAGAGGGCTAATTATTAAAACAAAAATAATAAAAAAACTTAAGAAAAATAATGAGTTGTTAATAAAATTTTTACGCTTCAATAACAACAGATTGGTTTGCTGAAAGAAAATTATTAAAAATTGTTGCATATTTTTTTAATTATCTGCCATATTTATCTTCAAAGCGAACAATATCATCTTCGCCTAGATAAGAGCCAGTTTGAACCTCAATAATTTCAAGAGTAGTTTTGCCATGATTTACTAACCGATGTTTTTTGCCAAGGGGAATGTAGGTTGATTCATTTTCCTTAAGAACATATTCTTTATTTCCACAAACTACTTTGGCAATACCCTTAACCACAACCCAATGCTCACTGCGGTGATGATGCATCTGCAAAGATAAAGAAGCGTTAGGTTTAACGGTAATTCTTTTAACTTTAAATTTTTCATCAAGGTCAATTGTTTCAAAACTTCCCCATGGTCTAAGAACCTTGGTATGGCTAACAGCTTCTTCCCGTTTATGTTTTTGCAGTAAGTTAAACATTTCCTTTACATCTTGAGCATTGTTTTTATTGATAACCAAAAAACAATCTTTGAGACTGACAATAATTAAGTTTTCAACGCCAATGCAAGCAATAACTCCATGACGTGAATTGACATAACAATTTTTAGATTTTAAAGCAAAAACATCGCCAATTAAACTATTTTCATTATTGTCTTTTGCAGATAAATCAGCAATTGCTTGCCATGAGCCAATGTCGGACCAGCCAATATCCAGAGGCATCACGGCAATTTTCTCAGCTTTTTCCATTACTGCATAATCAATTGAAATATTTGGGCATTTCTCAAAATCAGCTAAATTTAGGCGAATAAAATCAAGGTCCTTGACAGCTTTGCCGTAAGAGCGAACACAATTATTAAAAATCTCGCCATTAAGTTGACGAAGATTTTGCAAATAAGTTTTAGCACTAAAAAGAAATATTCCGCTATTCCAAAAATAATTTTTGCTTTTTAAAAATTTTTCGGCTTTATCCTTTGGTGGTTTTTCAATAAATTCACCAACTTTAAAAATTTTATTTTTGGAATCTAGTTCCAGACCAGTCTTGATATAGCCGTAACCAGTTTCAGGATAAGTTGGAATAATGCCAAAAGTTATTAAATAGCCATTCAAAGCTAATTCCTTGGCTTTGTTAACTTGATTAATAAACATTGCTTCATCCTTAATCAAGTGATCAGAAGGCATAACTAAAATTAGATCATCAGCAATTTTGTTTTCAACAATATCAAGGCAGGCAACCGCTATGGCTGAAGCAGTATTTCGAGGACAAGGCTCAAGAATAATTGATTTGGGAATAATTTTATTTTTTTGAAATTCATCAGCAACGATAAAACGGTGATCAGCATTACTAACAGCAATTGGTGGATAAAAGAAATCAGTGTTTTTGCATCGAAGAGTGGTTTTGGCAAAGAGGGTTTTTTCGCCAAAAAAATCAAGAAATTGTTTGGGATTAGCTTGTCGAGAAATCGGCCAGAGTCTGGTTCCAGAACCTCCAGATAAGATTACAGGAGTGATTTTATGTTTGGAATAATTAGCTTTAACGGTTTTAACATGAGGAGCTTTTTGAGGAGTTTTTTTGGTTTGTAAAAGTTTTGCAGAGTTTTTTTTAGTCATAGTTTTTAAATAAATCAATTGCTCCAAAACCAGCAATTCTAAGTAATCTGATTTGCTTGATATTGGAAAGATTAATTCCGCCAAGAGCATAAATTCTTGGTTTTAAATTTTTTAAGTTATCAAAGTATTTGTTTTTTATTAAAAATCTAGAAAATTTATGGATTCCAATTTGGCAAGCAGATAAATGGCTAGTTGATTTAAATATTGGACTAAAAAAAACCAAATGAGTTTTAAATTTTTTTAATAAATAGCAGTTTTTTTGATGATGAAGGGCAAGGCTAAAAATAAAATTTTTGGGTAAATTAATTTTGCCAAAATTTTTTGTAGAAAGTAAATCATAATCCGAAAAATGTAGGCCATGAGCCTTTATTTTCATGGCTAGAGCAAAATCTTTGCCGATTAAAAATTTGAGATTTTTTTGGGGAAAATTTTTAATTTCCTTAAAAATTTTTTGAGCTTCAATAAATCTTTGTTCGGGATTTAGATCATATTCGCGAAAAATTATTGCCGAATTTTTGGGTAAAAATTTAATTACATGTGAGTGCTGAGGAATTTTTTTTCGATCTGTAAAGAAAACACAGTTGACTTGACTAGCAGGAGAATTATTATTTTTCTGGTTAAAATGTTTAAATTTGTTAACTTCTAATAACAAACGATAATTTTTCATGATCAAAGAAAATTTAATTTCGATAAAAGAAAAAATTGCCAAAAACTGCAAAACCTTTAACCGCGATAGCTCCATGGTTAATATTATTGCGGTATCAAAAACTATTGCAAGTGAAAAAATTATTGAGGCAATTAATCTGGGTTGTAAAATTTTTGCAGAAAATTATGTTCAAGAAGCTCAAGAAAAATGGTTGAAAATTCGCAAGGATTATCCCGATATTAAACTGCATCTGATCGGTCATTTGCAAACCAATAAGGTTAAGGAAGCTGTTGAAACATTTGATTGTATTCAAACCCTTGATAGTAAAAAATTAGCAATTGCTCTGAAAAAAGAAATGACTAAGCAGGGTAAAAAAATTGATTTAATGATGCAGGTTAACATAGGCGATGAAGCTCAGAAATATGGAATTAAAATTATCGAAATTGCTGAATTTATAAAATTTTGTAAAGATGAATTAGAACTTGAAATCACTGGGATAATGGCGATTCCTCCTGCCCAAGAATTGGCATCGCCATATTTTGCATTGTTAAAAAAAATCGCTGATCAATATAATTTATCGCAAATTTCGATGGGAATGAGCAGTGATTTTGCAGAAGCAATTGCTCTGGGCACAACCCATATTCGTCTAGGAACAGCAATATTTGGCGAGAGAATTAAAAAAATATTTTGATTTTTTGGGATTGCAATTAATTTTTCAAAGTTTAGACTTTGATTGATGTTAAGTAATGTTAATTGAAAGATTTAAATTTCTTAATTTAAGGATTTTTTAATTCGAAGTTTTTGCAAATTAAGGATCTCTAAGATCTCTAAGATTTTTTGGGCAAAATTTTTGGGGATAAGAATTTTTGTGAATAATAATTTCTTAGGTCGAAGCTTTTATTGATCAAAGAAATTGCAGATCAAAAAACTATCGAATAATTACTACCGAACAAAACTAAAAATTGTTTAAGTTTTCATTTAAGAGCCCGTAGCTCAGCTGGATAGAGCAACAGCCTTCTAAGCTGTGGGTCGGACGTTCGAATCGTCTCGGGCTCGCCATGACATCTATAATACCATCTTCAACATTAAATATTAAACTAACCTTGGATTAACCTTGGAAATGACTTATACCATTTCCAACATTAAATATTTGTTTAACATTGGAAATATCTCTTTTAATCCGGAATTGATTAACCTTTACCACTTCTTTTTACCCTTTTATTCTTGTAAAAAAATTTCAATAGCTTTACGCATTTCTTGCAGATGAGAGATATGAGGAGCATGTCCGCATTTTTCAAAAGTAATTTCCTGAAAATCATTAATTTTTGATGCAAAATAATCCTTTTGTGAAATATGAACCACAGCATCGCCATGACCATGAAAATAAAGAGTTCTGGGCATTAGACTAAAATCTATGTCAAAGCAAGAAAAGTTACATAATTCTTCGTACCAAAATTTTAAATTATGAAAATTTTCTTCATTCACCGCCAAATCCTCAATGATTTGGCGAGCATTGCGATCATTTTTGGCCATTAAGGCAAGAAAATCTCGTAAAAAAACAATTGAATTTTGTTGAAGAGCATTTTGAACTTTGCGATATAGCTCTTGAGGCATTCCTGAGTTAATGCGGTGGTCTTTAAGCATCTGGAATGGTGGTGCTAATAGAATTAGATATTTGGGTTTGATTAGTTGCTGAGCAATTGAGCGAAGCAGAAGTTGTCCACCCAAACTCCAGCCTATAGCTATTTGGCAATTATGGTAATTTTTAAGTTCATCAAAAAAGGCATCTGCACAGGTCAGTGCAGAATAGTCAAGCGATTTGATGGTATATTTTTCGAAAAAATTGGTATAATCAAAAATAGCTTCAAGGCTGTCATGCTTTTGAGCCCAGCCTGATAAACAAAGAATTAAATCACGGCTTTGCGACATTCTTGATGAAGTTTGGTTAACTATTTTTTCTCGTCTTTTTTAGCGTCGTTGCCAACAAAATTGAAATCACCAAATTTGTTTTTAAATTTGCTGACCATTTCATTGTTAACGTTAACGAAGTTGTGAGCACTATCTTGCCAAGCAGGATGATTTTTGGGGTCAACATCCAAGGTAAGAGTGGTTTGAGACTCTTTATTCTTGGAATTCATTCCCCAAGTAGTCAAAATTGGAAATGTTGAGCCATCAGTCATTTTAACAGTAACTGTATGTTGTTCGGGATGAAAGCCTTCAAGCTTTGCTTTATTAGATGTTTTTGCAAGTGACATTGTAAAAAAAATGTTGTTTATTAACTATTAAAACTTAAAATATTTATTGAAGATTAATTTATTTGATTGACTAACTTAACAAATTATAGATAATCTTAATTGCAATCAACTTAATGTGCAATTAAAATATATTGAAAATTACTGGAAAAATTACTGAAATTATTAAAAATATTTGTAAATTTTGCAGAACTCTTCAAATCAAGATAAACCAAAAGATAAACTAAAAGCTTTTATCGCAAAACTTTTTATAATCTAATCAATAAATTCAAATAACCTTGCACAATTATTCCATCAAAAATTTTTTTGTCAATAGTCTTTAAATTGAAAAATAAATCTAATTTATCTTGACATGATATTTTTTTTAAAAAAAATAGTTTTTGAAAGGAATTAAAATCAAAACTAACTTAAATATTAATTGCATATAATTGCTGAAATATAATGAAAAGAAGCCTTCTAATCAAAAAAAAAGCACAAGATCTCGGTCTTCTAATCATCGAGATTTTAATCTTTATTGCTAAACGCTTTGCTAAGATAGCCTTTGCTAAGAGAACCATTCTCTTTGTAACTAATGAAAAAATCAGAAGTGTAAATCTTGGGGTTGTTCCCCAGATCGCTATTGTATTGCTGATTGCATGGATGATTAATGTCTTTAACCAGTCCTTTCGCTACAACCAAATCTTGGAAGATAAATCTCGAGAAATATCGCGTCTTAAATCAATTAACTCATACTTCGAAGATGAATTTGATGTCGTTAATCAAAAGCTAAAAAAAATTAATGAGTATGTCACTACAATTTCAGGGTCAAAACGAAATGTCAAAGAAGTTCGTGAAGATGATTCTAGTTCAAGAGTTCCCAAGAACATTGATCAAAATCAACTTTCTAAGCGGGATAAAATAATCATTAACTCAATCAGTGACAGTAAAGATCAAATGAATGATTTTAGATATTTAACGCATGATCGTATCAAAAAAATTGAAAACGCTATTAATCTAACTGGTCTTACAATTAAAAAATCAAAATCTAACGCTCAAAAAATAATCAATAGAAATGATATTAAAGAGACTTCACTTAACAATAATTCGCAAGCCAATGAAGCTCAAGGTGGTCCAGATGAATCAAGTTCCACGAGTATTGATAACGCCCTAAACAACAGTAAATACAAGGTGGATGAAGAAATTTCACTCATAGAGTTTAATAGTGAAATTGATTATTTGATGGTTTTAGAAAAATTAGCCAAAGCCATGCCATTAAGTCGACCAATGAAAAATTATTATATCTCAAGTGGTTTTGGAATGAGGGTTGATCCGATGACTCATCGTTATAATCATCATAGTGGTCTGGATTTCGTTGGGGTAGCTAATGAAAAAATAATTAGCCCATCAGCTGGCAAGGTAGTTCTTGCTGGAAAATTTAGTGATTACGGTAATGCTGTTGTTATTGATCATGGTTATGGTATTTCAACCAGATATGGACATCTTTCGGCAATTAAGGTTAAGGAAGGCGATATAGTTCGGCAAGGCGAAGTTATTGCTTTTCAAGGAAATACAGGGCGAAGTACTGGAGCTCACCTCCATTACGAAGTTAGGTATAAAAATATTCCTCTTAACCCGAGAAAATTCCTTGAAGCAGGGGAGATTCTCAACAACGAAAAAACCAAATATGTCAATAGCTAAAATTAGATCTAAACTTAATTCTGTTAACAATAATCAAGTAGGAATTAAGCTTGGAGCAATCACTACCAATCTTAAATCAACTCCAACAATCATAGCTCGTGATCTTACAGTAGAAGGTCAAGTTGATAGTGGGGGTCTAATTGAGATTGAGGGAAATATCAGAGGAACAATCAATGGTAACTCAATAATAATTCGTGAAGAAGGGGTGGTTGAGGGTCATATTTTTAGTGAGTTTCTTAATATTCGTGGAAGATTTGAAGGAACCATAAAAGCCAAAAATATTAGCGTTTCAAGCAAGGCAAAAATTATTGGTGATATTGAATATGGTTCACTAGCGGTTGAAGATGGTGCATCGATAGATGGTCAGTTTAAAAAAATTCAAAATTCTTAGTAATTACACTTTTAGTTTAAGTAGGAGGGCTGTTGGTATAGCGCTTTTAAGGTCTTGAAGGCTTGCATTATTTTATATCTTGCAATGCATTCGGGAAGTCTTCGCTCTGTTGCTAAGTCCGCTCCCTCTCAAAGGGGGATTTACAGCCTGAAGACCTCTCGAGGTTTTGGGTAATGTGTAGGGGTGCAAGCCCTCAAGGGAAGAGCTACAGCCTGAATGCTTTCCGTGGTCTTTTAAATAATGTAAGCGTGCAAGGGCGTTATGGTGAGCTGAAGAAAATTAAAAACACGAGTGATGGTTACTTTGATATTTTTAACGAAAAAAATCTAAAAATTTCGAGATTATTTTTAATAAAATTCCTATAAAAATTTTTTGATCTTAAGTAGATTAAAAAAAATTTTTAAAATTTCACTTTACATTATTTTTAAAAACCCTTAAAAATATACTCCCATCCTAACCAACTTTCAGTTTTGGTTTGTTTTTCTTATTAAAAATTCTTAATTAATTTAAATTTTATGTCGAGCTTAAGTCCTTTAAATGCTAGTGGTATTGGCGTTAGTGCAATTTTAGAAATGATAAAAAATAATGAAATCAAATTTGTTGATTTTCGTTTTTCAGATTATGCCGGGCAATGGCTTCATATAACTCATTGTTCTGATATGGTTGGCGAAGAAGAGTTAATCAAAGGTGTTGCATTTGACGGATCGTCAATTTGTGCATGGAAGGCAATTAATGAATCAGATATGATTTTAATGCCCCAGTTAAATACTGCTTTCATTGATCCATTTGCCAATGTTCCAACGCTAGTTTTATTCTGCGATGTTATTGAACCAACAAACAACAAAGGTTATGATCGCGATCCTCGTTATACTGCAAAAAAAGCCGAAGAATATCTTCAAAAAAGTGGAATAGGTGAAGTAGCGTATTTTGGGCCAGAGCCAGAATTTTTTGTTTTTAATGACGTTCGTTTTGAGGCTAATGAATATGGAAATTTTTATAGCATTGATTCTGAAGAAGCTCCTCATAACACCTCGAAAATTGTTGATGGTGGAAATTTAGCAAGAAGAGTTCAGAAAAAAGGTGCATATTTTGCACCAATGCCTATTGACACTGGTCAGGATTTGCGTTCAGAAATTATTGAAACTATGCGTCAAGTTGGATTAACGCCTATTTTACATCATCATGAAGTTGCAACTTCGCAATTTGAAATTGGCTTCAAATACAGCACTTTGGTGGGAACGGCTGATAATATCCAAAAATTTAAATATGTTGTCCACAATGTTTGCCATGCCTATGGTAAAACTGCTACATTCATGCCCAAGCCAATTTATGCCGATAACGGTTCGGGAATGCATGTCCATCAATCAATTTGGAAAGATGGTCAGAATCTTTTTGTTGGCAATGATCACGCCGGATTATCTGAGTTAGCGTTATTCTATATTGGCGGAATTATTAAACATGCCAGAGCAATCAATGCTTTTGCTAATCCAACCACTAATAGCTACAAAAGATTAGTTCCTGGTTTTGAAGCTCCTGTATTGTTAGCATATTCTGCTAAAAATCGTTCTGCTTCGATTAGAATTCCTCATGTTGTTAATGAAAAAGCTCGAAGAATCGAAACTCGTTTTCCTGACCCTGCTTCAAATCCTTATTTGTGTTGTGCAGCATTGATGATGGCAGGAATTGATGGTATCAAAAACAAGATTCATCCGGGGGAACCAAAAAATCAAGATCTTTATCATTCTAGTGAAAAAGAATTGAAGAAAATTCCAACAGTTGCTCGTTCACTTCGCGAAGCTTTGAGTGCCTTAGATAAAGATCGAGAATTTTTATTGCAAGGCAATGTGTTCACTGATGAGCAAATTGATGCTTACATCGATTTAAAGCTTAAAGAAGTTGAAAGATACGAGCAAATGCCTCACCCAGTTGAGTTTGAAATGTATTATAACAATTAATGTTAATTATTAAATAACAATAGTTATAATTTTTCAAATAACTGCTCTTTGCGTGTTTTTACTTGGCTTTTTTTTTCTTTGCTTTAGAGGGCTTAACGGACTACCTAAACCTAATTTTATTAAGGAATCGGGCATTTCAGTTGCAAATATTGGAAGAAGTGGAGCTGATGAAAAAATAATTGCGGGCGATTCGTCATTATTTGGTCTTTCTGGCGGTCTTTCTGGACTTGCTATTTCTGACACCTGAAGACGATCAGGTCCAGGTAAGGAATTAAGATTTGAATTTAAAATATTGCCTTGACAAGATACAAAGCGATGGTTTCGATCTAGAGAAGTTATTGGTAAAGATGTAATTTGGTGCTGAAGATTTTCAGCATCTTGAATTTTTAAACTAGCTTTGGCAATGTCTGGATGATTGATTTTAAAAAACTTTGAAATTTGGCGATTAATTTTTGCACTAATCCAAACTGGAGCTATAACAGCCTTACTGGGATTAAGAATATGATCTTTAGTCTTGGATTTAAGTTTATGATATCCTCGCTGATCTGGTAACTTGCCATGATTATCGGTTTCTTCAAGATGTTTTTTAAAATTTTCTTTAAATTGATTTTTTTGATGATTTATATCAACATGCTGATGCCAAGATTGGGGATCTTTTAAAATATCAAATAAATCCTTTAACGATTGAGCCTGATTCTTAATGGTTTTCTGGCGATATGAGCTACTTAATTTAGAAAAAAAAGTTACTAAAATTGGCAGAACCGGAATTATAAAGCCAATTATTGAAGTGGCAAAATTTAAAAAGGGAGCTAAGTATTCAGTAATATTTTTTGAAGCACTTACACTAAAGCCTGAGAAATATGACAATCCGCGAAATGAAGCGCTGGTTTTATCATAGCTTAAATTTTTAATTTTTTTTAATTTTTTTTTGGCACTGTCATTTAAATCTGGATTACTTAAATAATCACTCATTAGTTTTTTACTAACCCCTGAAATTTTTTTGGCGAGATGTTGTGAAAGATGGCCATAAGTTGAAATATTTCTTTTGGCAACACCTTCGGCAATAGTGCTAAAAACTGTAGTAGCCCCAGCAATTGCTATTCCTGCAAAAAAATTTAATTTAAGAGAAATTGTTAAGGCAATTGCTAAAAAAATCGCTGTTACAAAAGCTATTTTAAAACGCCAACTAAATGCTTGGTCAATCTGCTCTTGACCCCAGTTAATAAAAGACTCCAAGAAATTATCAGGCTGATTATTTTCATCGCTGGAATTATTATTTGCAGATGTCAACGTTAAAGATTGTTGATCACGGTTAAGTTTATAAAAAAAATTATCTAAAGCATGGCGATTATTTTGTTCAAAACTATCACCTTCAAAAGCTTTGTTTAGGCTAAGTCGAAGCGAGTTATAATTACCGTTTCCCAAGAATTGAAGAAAATTATCAGAAGAATTGTTTTGATTAGATTGATCTGAACCTGAAATCATAAAAATAATTTGTTAATTTATAAATAAAAATTTATTTATAAATTAACAAAAAATAAAGTAAATAGTTAAATTAATAATTTAATTTTAAAAAACTTTGTTGCCGTTAGGTGCGACTAGAAAAAAAATTTTGTTATAATTTTATTTAAAGATATTGATTTGGTATTATGTTTGGCAAAAAGTGTATTTAATTTTTTGCTGTTGACTTGGAACTAAGCTATAAGATTGGTTGTGTTTATTGTTAGTAAAAGGTTTTGCCAAGGCTTGAAGAAAATTTTGCAAAGATTTAAAATTTCCTTGATAACAATCGTTAATTACTTCTTCAACAAGGTGATTTCGGGCTATTAAAAAAGGATTGTGATTGTTCATCTGTTCAACAATTTTTTTTAAAGGACGATTTTCTTGGTGAAGTAATTCTAACCAATTTTTATGCCATAATTTAAATTCCAAATTATTAAGCAGATCCTCTCTAATCTGGCAATTATTAGCACTTAATTGACGCATGAAAAAACTGTAATCAAAAGAATTTTTTTGCAAGATTTCAAACAATTTAGTGATTAATTCTTTTGAAGTAAGGTTTTTAAAACCTAATTTTTTGGACATTATTAAATAAAAATTATCATGAAATTCTTGATCAAAATAATCAAGGATAGTCATAAATTCTTGACCCTGATTAACTAACAAATTTAAACAATTTGCCAAGCTAAAAAGATTCCATTTAGCAATTAATATTTGATTTTTGTAGGCATATCTGGCGTTGGAGTCAATCGCACTAAAAACCTTGTTTTCGTTGAATTCGTCTAGAAATGCACATGGTCCAAAATCAATGGCTTGCCCTGAAATTGCCGTGTTGTCTGTATTCATTACCCCGTGAATAAAACCAATTGTTTGAAATTTGGCAATTAGCTTGGCTTGCAACTGAACAATTTTTTTGAAAAATTCAAGATAGTTATTTTGTTGATTATTAAGCTCTGGAAAATGACGATTAATAGCGTAATTAGCAAGTTTTTTTAAGGCAGGAATATTTTTTTGAAAGGCCAAATATTCAAAAGTTCCAATACGAATATGACTTTTAGCGATTCTTGCCATAACTGCTCCTTGCATGACTTCTTGACGTATTACCGGATAATTTGTAGCAAAGACACTTAAAATTCTTGTACTAGGAACATCAAGATAATGCAAAGCTTCGCCAATTATTAATTCTCTAATGGCTGACCCAAGAGTTGCCAAGCCATCACCAAGCCGTGAGAATTTAGTTTTACCGCAACCTTTGAGTTGAAGATCAAAATATTGTTCTTTGGTTTTGATTTCACCAAGTAAAATTGCCCTGCCATCTCCTAATTGTTTAACAAAATTACCGAATTGATGACCAGCATAAGCCATGGCAATTGGCTGACTTGTGGGATGAATTTTATTGCCAGACAAAATTGCTAAAGTTTTTTTTGAAGTAAATTCTTTTGCAGAAATTTCTAAAAATTCTGCTAAATTATCGTTGAGATAAACTGGGTAAGCATCGGGAAATTTCTGAGGATTAATTTGCTGATAAAATTCAGCTGTTAATTCTTCATAATAGCTGTTGAAAAATCTTAACATCCAATAATTCTAAAATATTAATTTATTTTTTTTAAAATAGTTTTACCAGCATATTTGGCTTGCTTGCCTAATTGGTTTTCAATGCGGATTAGTTCGTTATATTTTGCGGTTCGATCGCTTCGACATAAAGAGCCTGTTTTTATTTGTCCAGCATTAGTTGCAACGGCAATGTGAGCAATTGTGGTATCTTCAGTTTCACCAGAGCGATGGGAAATTATGTTATGATAATTAGCTTTCTTAGCCAAATTAATCGTTTCAATGGTTTCGCTGAGAGTGCCAATTTGGTTAACCTTGACAAGTACAGCGTTGGCCATTTTTTCGGCGATTCCTTTAGCGAGAATTTGTGGATTGGTAACAAATAAATCATCACCCACTAATTGAATTTTTTTTCCTAATTGAGCGGTAAGTTTTTTCCAACCCAAGTGATCATCTTCGCTACAGCCATCTTCAATTGAAAATATGGGATAAGCAGAG
>JBJTWJ010000142.1:0-7682 GCA_046081665.1 Alphaproteobacteria bacterium
TAATATAAAAGAACTGCAGGGTTTTGATCCTAAAAATAATGCTCAAAAATTACTTGCCCTTCTCAATGGCGAAAAATCTGCGTATCGCGATATTGTAATTCTTAATTCAGCTTTTGCTTTTTTACTCAGCAAAAAAGTTGCAGATATTACTGAAGGCATAAAATTAGCTGAAGAAATTATTGATCAAAAAATTGCATTAGCAGTTCTACATAGCCTTCAAAACAATATTTAACAATTAGTTTCTTTTACAACAGCACTAACTTGCCCATCAGCAAATTCCAAAATAATATTATCCTTGGCATTAAGTTTTTTAAAACTGTTAACAACTTGATTATTTTCATTTCTAACAAAAGCAAATCCTCTTTGTAAAATATTTTTGTAATGATTGGCATGCAAGGCTTTGACAATTCCCAAAAAATGATTTTCTTGATAATAAAAATATGATTTAATTTTGGTGCTTAATTGATTAAAATTATTATTTAAATGCTGTTGATTAAAGTTAATTTTTTGTTCAATAGCTTGTGAAGAAATTTTCAAGGAATTGAGATGTTGCTGATTTTTAGCGATATTATTATCGACAATCATTTTAATCTGTTGTAAATTTTTTGATAATTTAAGAAAATAATTTTCAATAATATTTCTAGCCGATACAAGGTCTAATGCCTTTATTTTAGTGGTTTGAATGCTAAAATAATTTTTTATCAATATTTCAACTTTTGAAAAAGATTGAACAATTTTTTGCGAAGAATTCTCAATAATTATTTTAGGATCTATCAAAAATCTTTTAAGATCAATGAGTTTTCGTGATTTTTGATCAAGATAATTTAAAACTAATTCTTCAATATTTTGTGAAGAATCTTTGACTTTATTTTTTAAATCACTCAACAAAACTGTGGCAATTTCCCCAGCGCCAGTTGGTGTTGGAGCCCTGACATCAGCAACTAAATCAAGCAAACAGTTATCAGTTTCATGGCCAATTGCCGAAATGATTGCAATATCTGATTTAAATGCACATCGCACCATTTCTTCATCACTAAAAGGTAAAAGATCTTCAAAAGATCCACCTCCTCTGGCAATGATAATAAGGTCTGGTCGATTATCTTTCATATTATTAAAATATCTTATTCCATTACAAACATCTTTAACTGCTTTTTCACCTTGAACCGTTGCTTCATAAAGTAATATTTTAGTTGGGCATCGCTGACTAATTCGTTGTTTAATATCTTCAATCACTGCTCCAGTTGGCGAGGTAATTACTCCAATAATTTTTGGGAAAAATGGCAAGGGTTTTTTGTATATTGCATCAAACAAACCTTCGCTGGCTAATTTTTGTTTACGTTTTTCAAGCATTTCTAAAATTGCTCCAATACCAGCAATTTCAACTTTATCAACAATTATTTGATAATTAGAACGCCCTTCGTAAGTAGTAATTTTTCCACTAACGCAGACTTGCAAACCATCAGCCATTTCAAAATTAATTGCCAAAGCAGATCCACGAAAACAAACAGCTGTTAATGTTGCATCGTTATCCTTGAGATTAAAATATAAATGTCCACTCGATGCCTTTTTGAAACCGGTAATTTCTCCACGGATTCTAATGTATCCAAATGCATCTTCGACAACATTTTTTATTGCCCTAGAAAATTCGCTGACACTTAATCCTGTGATATTAATTTTCATAATCTAAATTTTTAAGTAACATAAAATTTGAAAAAATATTTGCTTATTTTTTTAAGCAAATATATCTTTAATTTCATAAAATAATTAATTAAAATTAAATTATTGTAATAATCAAAGCTAGTTGAATTTTCATATTTTTATTGATATAAAATTAGCCAGTTTATTAAAAAAATTTTAAGGAGAATTTTAAAGAGAATTTATTAATTATGAATTGGAGAAAAAATTGTTAAAAAAAATTAAATCTTACGCTATTTCTGGAATTGAAACTCTGCCTATTATTGAGGGTGGCAAAGGAGTTGGAATTACTAATGGCATCACTGCTGGAAACTTTGCTAAAGCAGGAGCGGTTGGAACTTTTTCTGGGGTCAATGCTGACTATATTGATGAAAACCAAAAATTTCATCCCTTAGAATACAAGACCCATACTCGTCGTGAACGCCATGAAGAGTTAGTTTCTTATTCAATCAAAGGTGGAATTTCACAAGCTAAAATTGCTCACGATATTGCCTCGTCAATGGGCAGAATCCATATCAATATTCTCTGGGAAATGGGCAGTGCTGAAAGAGTTTTGCATGGCATTTTAGATGGTGCCAAAGGCTTAATTCACGGAATTACTTGTGGAGCAGGAATGCCTTATCGTTTAAGTGAAATTGCTGAAAAATATCGAGTATATTATTACCCGATAGTATCTTCGATGAGAGCGTTTCGAGCATTATGGAAAAGAAGCTATCACAAAGCTAAAGATTTACTGGGTGGAGTTGTTTATGAATGCCCATGGCGAGCTGGTGGTCATAATGGTCTATCCAATGCTGAAGATCCAAATGCTTATGAAGATCCATATCCACGAGTTGCAGAAATCCGCTCTTTTATGAATTCAGTTGGCTTAAATGATGTGCCAATTATTATGGCTGGAGGAGTTTGGCATCTTGAAGAATTTGAGCATTGGCTTGATAATCCTGAAATTGGTCCAATTGTTTTTCAATTTGGAACTCGTCCGATTTTAACCCAAGAATATCCGGTTACTAAAGCATGGAAAGATAAATTATTAACTCTTAAAAAAGGCGATGTCTATCTCAATCGCTTTAGCCCTACTGGCTTTTATTCATCAGCCGTTGAAAATGATTTTATTCGTGAACTCAAAGAACGAGAGATTCATCAAGTTGATTATCGCAGTAAAGGCGATGATGAATTTGACAGTTCAATTCCTTTTGGTCAAAGAGGTCGACAAGTTTATTTGCGTAAAAAAGATAAACTGCAAGTTGATGAATGGATTGCCAAGGGTTTTGATGAATCCATGAAAACTCCTGATGAAACCTTGATGTTTGTTGACAAATCAAAGGCTCAACAAATCATAACTGATCAAATCAACTGTATGGGATGTTTAAGTCAATGTCGTTTTAGCAACTGGTCTGATAAAGAGGAAATGAATTATACAACTGGTAGAAAAGCTGATCCTAGAAGTTTCTGTATTCAAAAAACTCTCCAAGATATCCGCTTTGACAATAACATTGAAAATCAATTAATGTTTTCAGGGCATAGTGCTTATCGCTTTGCAACTGATGAGTTTTATGCTAATGGTTTTATTCCAACCATAAAACAATTGGTTGACAGAATAATGATTGGTAAATAAAATTAACTTTTAATGCAAGTTATTTTTCAATAATGAACTTATAATTTTTTTAAGAATGACTAAATTCATTTTTATTACCGGTGGTGTTGTATCTTCCCTTGGCAAGGGTCTTGCCTCTTCAGCAATTGGTGCACTTCTGCAAGCACGAGGTTTTAGCGTTAAATTACGCAAGCTTGATCCTTATCTCAATATCGATCCAGGAACAATGAGCCCAACTCAACATGGTGAAGTATTTGTTACCGAAGATGGTGCTGAAACCGATCTTGATCTTGGTCATTACGAAAGATTTACAGGAGTTGATACTCAAAAATCCGACACTATCACCGCAGGTCAAATCTATGCTGAACTCCTTTCTAAAGAACGTAAAGGTGATTATTTGGGTGGGACTGTGCAAGTTATTCCTCATGTTACTGATTTAATAAAAAAATTTATTTTAAACAATCCTCAAAAAATTGATTTCATGCTCTGTGAGATTGGGGGAACTGTTGGCGATATTGAAGCTTTGCCATTTTTTGAAGCCATTCGTCAATTAGCTTACGAAATGCCAAATAGTTGTGCCTTTGTTCATCTTACTCTTCTGCCATTTATTGAAAGTGCTGACGAATTAAAAACCAAACCCACTCAACATTCGGTTAAAGAATTACGCTCCATTGGAATACAACCAAGTATAATTTTATGCAGAGCTGAAAGAGAAATTACCAAAAGCCATCTTGAAAAAATTGCCATGATGTGCTCAGTTCCAAAAGAAGCAGTGATTGGTGCTCCAAATGTTAAAAGTATTTATGAAGTGCCAATTACTTATCACCAAAATGGCTTGGATACACAATTACTTAAATTTTTTAATTTAAATTACAAAGCTAAACCAGATCTTAGCAAATGGCTAAAAATTAAAGAAGCAATTGATAATCCTCAAACTCAAGTTAATATTGCAATTGTTGGCAAATATATTGATTATCGCGATTCATATAAATCACTGCTTGAAGCATTAGATCATGCTAGTTTTGCCCTGAAAAGTAAGGTTAATATAATTTGGCTTAATGCTCGCAATGATATTTCTAATTTGCCAAAAAATATCCATGGTATTTTAGTTCCGGGGGGATTTGGGTCAGATGGAACTGCTGGAAAAATCAAGATGATTGAATATGCTCGAAAAAATAAAATTCCTTATCTAGGAATTTGTTTTGGCATGCAAATGGCTGTAATTGAATTTGCTCGCCATGTTTTAAAAATTAAAGATGCAACTTCCAGCGAAATTGACAATAAAGGAACTTTTGTTGTAGCAATGATGCATGAATGGCAAGATAAAAATGGCAAAGCTAAAAAAATATACAATGCCAATTTAGGTGGAACAATGCGTCTTGGGGCTTATGAATGTAATCTCAAAAATTCATCACTGGCTTATAAAATATACAATAAAAATAAAATTACTGAAAGACATCGCCATCGCTATGAAGTTAACATTAATTTTAAAGAGCAATTTGAAAAAGCAGGGATGATTTTTTCAGGAATATCTAGTGATGAAAAATTGCCTGAAATTATTGAAGTCAAAGATCATCCATTTTTTATTGGCGTTCAATTTCATCCCGAACTTAAATCTAAACCATTTCAAGCTCATCCTCTTTTCAAAAAATTTGTTGAACAAGCTTTAAAATATGGCAAAAATATTTAAATTGACCAAATTAATTATTAGCTTATCAATAATTTTTTTTATTAATTGCTGTGGATTTCAAGTGGTTTATAAAGATCAAAGTTTAAGCTCTTCAATTTCACATGAACTTGCAACAATTGCTATTCAAAAAGATCGTACACAAATCTCTCAACAGTTAAGAAAAAATTTATATGATTCACTCAATCCAGATTACATTAAAACTGATAAAAAATTTTTATTGGTAATCAATTTAAGTCAATCAATCAGCCCAACTTTCATTACTACTACAGGTGCATCAGGAAGAAATCGCGTATCTTTAAATGCAACTTATCTGCTCAAAGATATAGCCAGTGCTAAAGAGATTGCCAAAGGCTCAAGTGAGGTAAGTGATAACTATGATGTATCTTTAAATCGATATGCCACTAACATTGCCGAAGATTATGTAAAAAATAATCTTACCAAACTTCTTTCTCAAAATATTCGCGATATGATTATAAATGACTTAGTTGAATTAAGAAAAAAATGTCAGGATTTAAAAAATGACGATGAAATTTGTCAAATTAGCAAAGATTAACAAAGTCCAAAAATCTTATAGCATTTCCACTTAATAAATGATAAATTAAGCAAGATATTTTTAAAGTCGTGCCTATAGGCTTTGATCAAGATTTTTGAGATAAAAATCTTTAAAAAATGAAGCTGTATATCCATTCAGCTGAGGCCATGTCGTTGCGTTAGCATGACGACTATTTAAATTTTTGGAGATTTTTAGCCAAAAAAAATGATAGAGCCTAATTTATAAATACCTAGTTGGTTCATTTATTGGTGGAAATGGTATTATTTGAAGATAAAAATAATCCACAAGAAGCTCGCATTTATTTCTTTTTTTTCCTAATCGACTTTCGGCTACTAAAGAATCAATAATAGAAACCAAAGCTTCGTTTTCTCACTTCAACTTTGCAAGCTCAAGAACTGCCTGATATTGATTGGCTTTAGTTTTAAGTAGGAAATTATTTTTGGATTAACTTTAAATTCGTAAGCAAGATCGACTGCACGCTCACCATTATCGGTTACTAGTTTAATGATTTCTTGCTTTTGAATTTCTGTTAGACTTGTAATTCCTCTCCATTCTTAAATAATCTTGGCATATAAATTTCTCCTTAATTTGATTGATTAAATTTAGTGCATATAAAACAAATTTTAAATGCACTTTTTTGATCAATTTAAGAAAGGAGTAGTTATACTAAATTGGGGAACCTTGCCCATTTATTATGTGGAAATGGTATAAGCCTTCAAAGAGGGATTTGAAGCCTAAAGACTTTACTATTTCTTTATATTATATAAAATTAATTTATTAGAATTAAGTATAATAATTATTAATTAATTTTGATTGAAAATTTTTTTGATAAATATTTATGGATATCAGCAATTTCATCGGTTTTTAATGCCCGATCATAAATAATAATTTCACCAATCATTCCTAAAAACGGTTTAGTTAAATTTGATGTCGATAAATTACCAACTAACAATGTTAATGATGCATTAAAAAGTCCGGCTGTTGTCCCATTATACAAAGGATCGCTGGCAATATTGCCATTAATGTATATATTAGTTGGGGCACCACCAGTTCCGCCAAGATTGCGAACAAAAGAGGCAATATATGAACTATCCTCCTGAATTAGATAAGATGATGAAGCATAATTATCATTTTCAGTTCCTGTTGAAGTGCTAAATGGAAAACGATGAAGAGCTCTAAGTCTGCGGTTGAGTCCAAGATAAGCTCCAGAGGATTGCTGAATTTCAAATACTACTCCTGAACTACCCACTGTTGCAGTATTCCAAATACTTAATATATCCATTCCTGTAGTATTAGCAGCTGTTGATCTTTTAAAGACAACAAAATAAGTGTAATTGCTGTTGAGAAAAAGATTATCAACTTGAAGATGAGAGGTGTTGAAACTTAAACTTGGTATGCCATTAATTCCAGATTGAATATAAGTTGGACGATAAGTTGTATTTGACTGAGTCAAATTAATTTTAGATGAAGATTGCGGATTTATATCATTCCAAAAAGCAACTTGATCTTGATTAGCGATGTTAGGGTCAAAACTTGCTTCCTGAGTTGTTTCATACCAAGCAACTAAACCAGAAACTGAAGGCACTGGCGAGCTTGCTGTTAATGATCGAGCTGATGAAATTTTAATCTGCGTAACCAACCGTGACGATGAAACAACCCCTGCAATCAATATGCCAATTATTAAAACTACGATTGATAGCTCAATTAGTGAAAATGCTTTTTTCATAAATTTTTTCATAAATAATTATTAAATTTTTGTTACTTTTTAAGTGCAATTTAATCAATTAAAAATTTATTGCAAATACAAATTTATTATAAAAATCTGATTTCAGATAATTGAATTAAAATGGGATATTAGATTAAAAAATTCTAAATTAGTATTTTTAAAACTTATACAAATAGTATACAAACACACCAAGAAGCGAACCTTTTTTGGCTTGCTCTCGAATTTCTGCTCTTGAAAGATCAACGGTAATATTATTAGTGAATTTATAACCAACTGAAAGTTGCAATTGTCGATCGAAAATATAGCGATCATAGTTAAGTGCTTTTATCAATTGCTCGCGATGCGAAAGATATGCTACTGTTCCAGTTACTTTAATTTCCAATCACTACCAATGTTGAATATTGAGCTTTTCGACTTTTTTACC
>JBJTWJ010000143.1:0-3238 GCA_046081665.1 Alphaproteobacteria bacterium
TTACCATAATTTTTTGGAATTAATTTTTTTAAATTCTAGGCAAATGAATCATTCAATTTTTAATTGGTTAATAGTAAAAAGCAAAGCAAATTAAAAGTCAAATATAACAAATTGATATCTTCATCATTGTCAAGTAAAACCAAATTAATCTTTAAATTTTTAGAGGTTTTTTATAGTCGTGCTTACAGCAACGACGGGTTTTTTGGTCGTGCTTACAGCAACGACGGGTTTGTTGGTCGTGCTATCGCAACGACGGGTTTTATCTCGCTGGATCAAGAAATGCTTTGAGGAAAGCTCCATTTAGAGAGCCGATCATTTTTGGGCCAACCTCGATTATCGCATAGGCAAGACCAAGCATGGTTCCAACTATCAAAATAAATTTCATGGCATTTTGAATTACTAATTTTTTTAACATTTCGGTTTGATCTATTTGGGCAGCTTTCATTTTTGAAGCTAACTTTGCTTGCTCAACTTCTTTCTTTTCTTTTTCTTCTTCTTCGGAAAGTTTTTCCTCCTTAACTTCTTCTTTGGCCTCATCTTTGTCATCATTGTCCTTATTATTGCCAAAAATTGATTTGTCAATTACACTGGTTTTTGTTGATTTTTCGGTAATTTGCTTCTTCATGAACGAAGCTAGAAAATTTGAATTTTTACTGGACATAATTAATAAATTTGATTAATATCTTATAGTCTAAAATATCATAAAAATGATAAATTTTTTTAAGATTAGAAAATAAAAAAAATTTGACAACAAATGACTATAATTTTGCTTAAACCTTTGTTAACTGTGCTTCTAATTGCGATAATTTGTGGATTATTAGGTGTTTTTGTGTTGTGGAAAAAAATTGCTTATTTTGGCGATGCCATATCGCATTCAATGCTTCTTGGTGTAGTGCTTTCAGCCTTGCTTGAGATTAATCAAAGTTTGGGTTTTTTTGGTTTTGGAATTATTCTTGCATTACTTAGCTCGTTAATTATGCATTGTAAAATTTTACCGCGTGATGCTCTAGTCATGATGTTATCTTATTTTGCGATAGCTGTTGCATTTATTTTTGCCGATATTTATTTACCTAATTTTAGTTTCACAAATTATATTCTTGGCGATTTGTTGACAGTATCGTCACTAGACGTTATAATCCTTGTAATTCTGGCGTTTTTAATTTGTATTTTTAGTTTTAGTTTTTATCAAAAAATATTGCTGATCAATATTGATTTTGATCTTGCTAAAATTGAAAAAATTAAAATCAACATAATCAATATTTTGTTTACAACTTTGTTAATTTTTACAATTGCCATGGCTGTTCAGGTTGTTGGAGTATTTTTGATTACTGCCTTGTTAATTCTGCCTGCAACAATAGCAAGATTATTTAGTAAATCACCGTTACAAATGTTGTTTTTAAGTTTAATAATCGCTTTAATTTGCTCTTTGAGTGCTTTTAAAATTTCTGAAACTTATAATCTAACAATTAGTGCAGTCATAGTTTTATTACTGGTTGTGGTTTTTTTATTTAGCATATCTTATCAAGTCTTTAACAAATTTATTCATGAAAAAATTTAATAAAAAAACAGCAGTAGTATTGTTTAATCTAGGAGGGCCAGATAATCTAGAAGCGGTTGAACCATTCTTGTTTAATCTCTTTAATGATAAAGCAATTATTGGCTTGCCCATGCCTTTGCGATATTTGCTTGCAAAACTAATTTCAAAGAAACGTAAGCCCAAAGCTCAAGGAATTTATCAGCAAATTAACGGCAAATCACCAATTTTAGAAATCACAAAAAACCAAGCCGAAGCCTTGGAGCGAGAATTGTCATTTGCAGGAAATTTTAAAGTTTTTATAGCTATGCGTTATTGGCATCCTTTTGCCCATGAAACTGTTAAACAATTGCAAGAATATCAACCGCAAGAAATCGTATTGTTACCGCTATACCCTCAATTTTCAAGCTCAACTACCGCTTCATCATTAAAAAATTTTCAGCAATCTTTGCCTGACGATTTTAAAAAAAATATCACAATCAAAACAGTTTGTTGTTATGCCACAGACTATGACTTTTGTAAAGCTCATGCTTTGTTAATTAAACAAACTTTGAATCGATTTTTTCTAGGTAATTTTGAAAATATTCGTTTATTATTTTCAGCTCATGGCTTACCGCAAAAATTAATTGATCAAGGCGATCCTTATGTTTTGCAGGTTGAAGCTACGGTTGCTGAAGTTGTTAAACAATTAGCTAATATTTTAGGAATTGAACAAAATAAAATTGATCAACAAATTTGCTATCAATCCAAAGTTGGACCTTTGAAATGGACAACCCCAAGCCTTGAAGATGAAATTAAAAGAGTAGCTCAAGATAAAAAACAGCCATTGATTATTCCAATTGCTTTTGTTTCAGATCACTCTGAAACTCTTGTTGAGCTTGATATTGAATACAAAGAATTAGCAGATCATTTAAAAATTGAAAATTATCAAAGAGTACCAGCTCTCAATGCAGAAGGGCATTTTATTAAAGCTTTAAGTAGGATTGTGGTTAATGTTGAAAAAAATACTCAAAATAACTATTTTTATGGCGATGAGGTTAGGAGATTTTGTCCAAAAAAAATGCGTTACTGCTCTAATCCAAATCCTTGCAATTCATGATTAACTTCGATATTGAGGTCAAGACTAAGAAATGGCTTGCTTTAAAAGATTGTGAGCATTTTGTTGAGCAAACATTAAACAAAATAATTAAACAAACATTATTAAAAAAATATTTTAAAAAGAATAATTTTTTACAAATCAATATTTCCTTGGTATCAGATGCTCAAATCAAAAAAATAAATTTGCGTTATCGAAAAAAAAATAAATCCACAAATGTTTTATCTTTTGCAAATCTTGATGAAAAACAAATAAATGCTGTTGGTCTTGAAAAGGTTATAGATAAATTATCGAATTTGGTTTTGGGGGATATTGTTTTGGCTTTTGAAATTATAAAAAAAGAGTCGATATTGCAAAATAAAAATTTTCATGATCATCTTAGTCATTTACTTGCTCATGCTCTGCTTCACCTTTTGGGTTATGATCATGAAAGTGATAAACAAGGCGAAGAAATGGAAAAATTAGAAATTAAAATCTTAAAAAATCTTGGCATTAGCAATCCCTATAAAGCCAAATAATCAACTAGAAAGTTACTAAATTTTTTTAATAAAAAAAATCAAAGGTTTAAAAAAGACATTTGTTCAGTTGAATACCATTTCAACTTAATA
>JBJTWJ010000144.1:0-3994 GCA_046081665.1 Alphaproteobacteria bacterium
CTTCAATCATTACCCCCATTGATTTTAATCACCAAGAATATCTTAACAATTCTTTACAAGAAATCGCCAAAGCCACGGCAGGAACCATCAAAAAAAATTGTTTAACAATTACCACTAACCAACATCAGGAAGTAATTGAAGTTATAAAAAACCAAGCAGAAAAGTTAAATTCTAACTTATTTTATGCAAATCAATTAGGTTTTAATTTTGATAATCTTGAGCTTGGTTTAAAAGGTGATCATCAAAAACAGAATGCCCAACTGGCAGTTAGCTTTATCAAAAATCAGAAACTTTTTAAAATAACTGACGAGCAAATTAAAATTGGCTTAAAAAATGTTAAATGGCGAGGTCGATTAGAAAAAATTAATGATCCTCAAATTTTAAAATTATTAGCAAATAATTGTCAGCTTTATATCGATGGCAGTCATAATATGCAAGGAGCAAGCACTGTTTACGAATTTTTAAAAAATTTTCATAACCAAAAAATTACTTTAATTTTTTCAATGCTCAAAGATAAGCCTTGTGAGGAATTTTTAGCTAAAATAATCAACTCTAAAAATTATCAAATTAGCGAAATTATTTTAACAGAAATTCATGATCAAAATCGCTCAATGAGTTTGGACGAGTTAGAAAAAATTGTTAAAAAATTTAATATCAAATATTTTTGTATAAAAAATTATCAAGAAATTTTTGAAAAAATTAATCAGCTTCACAGCCAAGTAGTTGTATTGACAGGATCGCTTTATCTGGTTGGGGAATTTTTAAAAAAATTAGCATCTAACACAAAATAGAAAATCTAGATTTTACATCTCCTTGCGATGGCGATAAAGGTGATGATGAGGGTATTCCAAGGCTTATAGTTTTATCTTTTGGTAATTTAGCAAATTCTTCAAGTTCTTTTTTTATAATTATCTTATCCAAAGCAATATAAAAATAATTGCATAATCTTACAAAATTTTGGGGATTGCGATATTTTTTTGGAAAATATTTTTTATTACTACGATATAAAATTCGAAGATTTTTCAAATCATGATTAAGTTTTGGCAAGTATTGCTTTAAAATATCGATTTCTTGTAAATCAATCATCGCTGTAAAAGCTTTAACATTGCACTTAAGCAGGGCAAGATCTAAAGGGGTGCGATGATTAAAATCTAATTTCTTCAATGTTTCAACATTGAAACTAGGTTGACTGACAATAAGTCTAAAAACATCTTTATCAAATCTTCTGGCTAGGTAATGCATAACATTTTCAGAAGCGGTATTCAATGGCTCATTTATATCAAAATCTCTCTCTAGTAAATATTGTAAAGTTTTGTGATGACCAGCATTTAATTCCTTATCTTCTTTAACAAAAAAATCTAAATAACAATGGATTGAAGTTCGCGGTGAAAACATTGTTGCAAGTGAACTTGTTTTGATTTTATATGGATTATAAAACTCTAAATCTAAGATAGCTTTTAAATCTTCAACATTGCCATGGCTAATAAATTTTTTTAAAACTTGAAAGGCAAGTTTTTTATTAAAAAAAATAATATCCAATAAACTACGATTTTCTAAAATAAAATTTTCAGACCTAATCATCTCTATCCTTGCCTTTGTTATTGCAGTAAGAGCTTGAAGATTATTTTGTTGATTAGCAAATTCCAAAATATTCAACTCTTTTTCATCGATAAAACATTTTTTTTCAAGATCAATAAGTTTATCATCTAAAAAATAATCAATTATGTCATCTCTTCTCATGATAATTGCTAGATGAAAAGGGGTGATTCCAAATTTATTGGATTGATTTATTAGGGTTGCAATATCCGCTCCAAAAAATTTTTCAATCAATCTTTTTAATATCCTTAAATCACAATTTTGTTTAACTAAAATGTGAAAAAAATTTCCTTGATTATCAATTTCAAAACACCGTTTTCTTAAAATATCTTCTTGATCATGATTAAGAGCAATTTCAACAATTTCTGATAATTTTAAATCATTATTATTACTTGCTAAAGACATAAAATATTTTTACATTAATAATAAAATAACATTTTAACGTCACCAAACTCAATTTATATTCAACTTTAATGTTATTGCTCTGCCATTCATTAATGCAAAGCTTTTACTTAACAACAAAAAACATCAAAAAAATTCAAATTCATTGATTCATTAAGCTAAGCAGAACTTGCCTCAAAGCCTCACAAAAATTTAATTTTTTATAGCTACTCACAACCAACAAAACTAAACAATAATAAAAAAACTTGTCTTTTGATTTTTGTTCATTATTCTAAAAATTGGTTTGATTTTGGTTCACTATTCTAAAAACCTTATCAAAACTCAAAATACACAATTCTCATAAAAAATAAATTTATTGAGATTATTTTTAAAATCAATCACAAACAAACTATGAAGAAACGCGGAGGACTTCGTATTGGAGCTGGTCGACCAAAAGGGCAAGGTAAATACCGAGAACCAACTAAACCACTTAGAGTACCATTAAGCTTAATTGGTAAAATTTCTGATTTTATAAACAATAAAGGTTATTGCTTACCGCTTTATAATTGTGCAGTGCAAGCTGGTTTTCCATCACCTGCTGACGATTATATCGCTCAAGATATCGATCTTAATAAATACTTAATCAAACATCCTACTGCTACTTTTTTAGTTCGAGTGATTGGCGATTCAATGATTAAAGCTGGAATCAATCAAGACGATATCTTGATTGTTGATCGCAGTCTTGAAGTTAGAAATGGCAATATTGTGATCGTGGCAATTAATGGTGAGCTTACTGTTAAGAGATTTATTAAAAATACAAATGGATTATTTTTAATGCCTGAAAATGACCAATATCAGCCAATTGCCATAAAAGAATTCAATGAAAATACCATTTGGGGAGTGGTAACAAATGTTATTCATAAAGTTTAAAAGATAACTTCTTCTAACTATTTCAAATAATTTATTTTTTTATTAACAATAAATAATTTTTTTATCAAACTATAATGTTATGAATAATTCACCAATTTTTGCCCTGATTGATTGTAATAATTTTTATGCATCTTGTGAGCGAGTTTTTCAACCAAACTTAGCTAATAAACCCATCGTGGTATTGTCGAATAATGATGGTTGCATAATCGCTCGCTCCAATGAAGCCAAAGCCTTAGGTATTGAAATGGGTGCACCATTTTTTAAATTCCGTCAATTGATTGAAAAAAATCAAGTTGCGGTTTTTTCATCAAATTATACTTTTTACGGCGATATGTCGAATCGGGTTATGAAATCTTTACAAATGATGGTTAGCGATATGGAAATTTATTCAATTGATGAAGCTTTTTTTCGCCTTGATACTATGGCAATAAATTGCTATCAAGAATTTTGTAGCGATATTCGTTTTAAAATTAATAAATGGCTTGGCATTCCTACCTCAATTGGCATTGCTTCGACCAAAACATTAGCAAAAATTGCCAATCATCTTGCCAAAAAAAATCTTTATAATTTGGCAAAAAATTCAGTAGTAGATTTTCGTGATAAAAAATTGCAAGAGCAGATTTTGCCACAAATTGCTTTAAAAGATATTTGGGGAATTGGTAAAGGAATGTCACAAAGTCTTCATAAAATTGGCATCACCAATGCTTTGCAATTAAGAGATGCTTGCGAAATGCAAATCGATAAACTGCTTGGCGTTGTAGGCAAAAGAATTGTTTACGAATTACGCGGTGTTTCGTGTTTAGAGATTGAAGATATAGCACCACGTAAAAATATTTTATCCTCTAAATCATTTGGTAAAAATGTTTTTGATAAAACCGAATTACAAGAAGCTTTAGCCAATTATGTGGTGAGAGCTTGCGAAAAAATGCGTCGTCAAAAAACTAAAACTCAAGCTTTGATGATTTATATTCGTACCAGCCCTTTTGTTTCAACTCCTCAATATCAAGCTGGATTAACTCATAATTTCGCAATTGCCACTAATAATGTTCAAGAAATTATTGCTTGTGCTTTGCAACTTTTGGATAAA
>JBJTWJ010000145.1:0-5692 GCA_046081665.1 Alphaproteobacteria bacterium
AGGGTTTGTAACCCTACATTAATTTTTAAAACTCACCAAGCACTGGGGCTGTGAGCTCCCCCTAAAGGTCTTACGCCCCTACATTATTCTCAAGTCCAGCCAAGCACTGGGGCTCTAAGCTACCCCGCTTTCAGGTGGAGCGCTCGATTGGGATTTAACGGTAGTTAAATCCTTGGAGCCGTGGGGGGGTCAGTAACTCGATGCCACCCCCTCTCCCCGCGATGCGGGGAGAGGGTCGGGGTGAGGGGAAAAAATAAAAAAAACGAGGAAAAATTAATTTATTTTAAAAAAATACATTTCTTGATTTTTATTAACAGTTAACAGCTTTTTGTAAGATTTGATAAATAAAAATAGAATTTAGTTATAACATTAAAGTATTTTTATTTTATTTTTGGGCTTTGTTTATTTTTTCTTAACATGCTTGAATGTTAAATCAAGAAATTGTCAAAAGCTTATTTTAGAATTTTTTCCCCTCACCCCAACCCTCGCTCCGCTTGCAGGGCGAGGGGGTAGCATCGAGTTACTGACCCCACACGGCTCACAGTTCGCAACTGCCGTTGCGATACGATTTTAATGTTTATTTAATCAGCTAGGGTTGTTGGAATCGTCATCCTTGATATTCTTGATGATGAAAGGCATTTGCGTTAAACTAAAAATTATAGTTAAAGTCATCATTCCAAATACTTTAAAATCAACCCAGAACTCCGTAGAAAAATTTCGCCAAATCATTTCATTAACAACAGCTAATAAAATAAAAAAAACACCCCAACGTTTCGACAAGGTCAGCCAAGCCTGATCAGACATGGTTATCTTGTTTTCAAAAACCACCGCAAGCATTGGTTTTTTCATAAAATAACCGGTTAACAGAATCATCGCAAAAATTAAATTGATAATGGTTGGTTTTATTTTTATAAAAAAATCATCATTTAAATAAAATGTAAGCAAGCCAAAGAAAGTTATGATTGTGGCGGAAAATAAAGCAACCTTGGAAATTTTTTTTGTTAAAATATAACAAAATACCAAGGAGAAAATTGTGACCATTACCAGACAAATTGTTGCAAAAACTATTGGCTCAAAAGATGGATTTAACCAAGAATTCTTTGGAACTTTAAAGGCTATAAAAAAAACTAATAATGGCAAATAATCGCTTACTAATTTGGCAAGATTTTCTTTTTTCTTCGACATAATTTATTGACAATTATTTTCTGCATTATTGCCCTTTACTAAATCAAGGATATATATTTCAACAGTTACTTTATTCAAATTATCAGCCAGCAATTTTTTTAAATGAGTGTCCTCAATATCATAATTTCCAATCAAGTTAGCTTTAATAACCGCTCCATTCTTTCGCCCTTCTACTGCCTTACTAAGAATTTTAGCAATAGCTTCTTGATAAGCCTGACCAACAACGATTTGAGTTCCTTCAGAAAAATCGATAATTTTTAATTGATCATTAAATATTTTATACATCACCTTTAGCTTATCTGAGCATTTAATTGAATAATCTCCTGATCCTGAAAATAATTCTTCAAATTGCAAATCATTGATTGAACTTTGGGTATTAATTTGGTTTTGAATTTTTTTTGCAGTTTCAACTTTCTGTGAAATTTCATCATATTTTCTTTTAACTTCACCAATTTCATTGGTAACTTTGTTGAAAGCAAAATTATCAAGAACGGTGTTGCGATGCTTGCCATTCTTAAACAAAACCAGATAAATAACAACCAAAAAAGCAATTATTTTAACAATGGGTTTTTTTACAAAATTTTGTAGATCCATAATAAATTAAATCATAACTTTACTTGTCCTTGGCGAATTATTGAATAATTATCGCCGTGAATTTTTATAACCGTTGAAGCTTGATTGTCAAGAATTTTACCTGAAATAACTAAATCTATATCCTCAAAATTATCAACAATTTCTTCAGCTGATATTGCTACTTTTTGTCCACTTAAATTAGCACTACTAACAGCTAAAAGTGAATCATATTGTTCAAATAAATTTTTAACAAAAAAACTTTCAACAATTCTAAAACCAAGAAAATTTTTATCCACAAGATTCAAATTATTGGCCAAATTTATTTGCGGATTATCTTTTAGTTTAGAAACAATTGTTAACTTTCCGGGTAGATATTTTTCACTAATTTCTTTTAACAAATTATTATCAGCAAATATTTTATTTATTTGCATTTTATTCTTTAAAAAAATGGCAATTGGCTTGGTAGTTGTTCGCTTTTTAAGCTCATAAAGACGATTAACTGCCTGAAAATTGGTAGCGTCAACCGCCAGACCATATACCGTATCAGTTGGAATAGCAATAACCTTGCCTGCATTTAGGAAATTACAAGCCAGTTTTATTGATTCATAATCATTTTCATTAACAACTAACATTGATTAGCAATAATAGATTTTATTGGTTGAAATGTTTTACGATGAATTGAACAAATTCCATGCTCGGCAATTTTAGCGAGATGTTTTTTTGTTCCATATCCAGCATGCTCATCAAAACAATATTGCGGATATTTTTGATGATAATCAAGCATTATTTGATCACGAGTTTCCTTAGCAATAATTGAAGCACAGGCAATTGACAATGACTTTTGATCCCCCTTAACAACTGCTTTGCTTTCAACAATTGCTGAAAATTTGTGAGCATTTAAAAACGGATTGCGATTGCCATCAACCAAAATTACCTGAGCGAAACATTGGTGTTTTTTTTCAAGGTCATCATAAGCCATAATCATTGCCTGCATCGTAGCCTGCAAAATATTAATTTCATCAATTTTAACATTATCAACAATGCCTATACCATAACGAACATTATTTTTGATATTTTTGAAAATTTCCTGACGCTGAATTTTAGTTAATTTTTTTGAATCATTAATCCCTGCAACAATATTTTTCTGATCCAGTACCGCACAACATGCCACTACTGGCCCTGCCAAAGGCCCTCTTCCAGCCTCATCAACTCCTGCTACAAGCAATTCATCATAATTTTTTTCGAATAATAAATTTGGTTGCATAAATCGATAAACTATTTTTTAATTGAAAAAAAATTTAAAATTCACTTGCTAATTTTTTTTCGTAAAAGTAATTTTTTAATGAAAAAAAATTATTTCTTGGCGCAATTAGATTAAAAAATAACTTTTATTAACTTACAAATAAAATTTATTATTTTAATCAATGTTAGCCGAAACTCTTTCAAAACTCTTAACTTTAAAGATCTATTAACAATGTCAAAATTTATGAAAAAATCTAATCCTGCCCTTCCTTTCATTGTAATTGCCTTGGTTATTGGAATTGTTGCACTGGCAATTTATTTCTTTGTTAAAAAATCAGATAAAAAAGAAACTGATCAAGAAAATCCTGCCCAAGTTGTTAACCCAAGCGGACTTGATAAAGATAAAAAAATTAGCGATGTTGAAGGTGTTGAAGAAGTTGTTGCTAAATGGATTGAGGCTAATCCTCAGGCTATCATCAATTCAGTTTCTAACATGCAAAGAAAAGCCATGGAAGAGCAAATGAAAAATGCTCAAAAAAATATTGGCGAAAAAAAATCAGATTTATTTAACGATAAAAAAACCCCTCAACATGCCCCATCCGGTTATGATGTTACTATTGTTGAGTTTTATGATTACGCTTGCGGATACTGCAAAAAAGCCTATTCAACTGTTAACGAGCTAATCAAAAGCGATAAAAAAGTTCGAGTTATTTTTCGTGATTTTCCAATTCTTGGTCAACCCTCACGCGAAATGGCTGAAGTTTCGGTTGCCGTTAATTTAGCTGACTCGGCAAATTTTATTAAGTTCCACGATAATCTCATGGGATCAAATGATCGTGGCAAAGATGCTGCTTTTAAAGCTGTAAAATCTGCAGGGATAAATGTTAGCAAAGTTGAAGAAGTTTTGAAAAAAGACAAAGCTAAAATTGACAAAATTCTTGAAGAAAATCTTAGCCTTGGAACTTCAATTGGCATTAACGGAACTCCCGGTTTTGTAATCGGCGAAGAACTTATCCCTGGTGCTTTAGAATTAGCAGTTCTTAAAGAAAAAATTTCTGCCCAAAGAAAAAAATAGTTAAAAAAAACTAAATTTAGCGTTTATATACTTGAAAATACTAAACATCAAAATCACTCGTTGATGAATCTTAGTATTTTTGAGAAAAACGAAATTATTATCGGAGAAATTAAACCAAAAATATACAGACCAACAATCTTAAAATCATTCCAGAGAACTGCTTCGCAGCTCCTGTTGGTATTAGCCTTACATTGGCAATATAGAATTGCAACTATTAATGAAATCAACATGATTAACAAACTGGTTATTGCTATCTGTGATCTTTACAGAACGCCAAAATACGACTCAAAAAATCATTATTGGGGGTTTTGTTAATTTTTTTGCCATATCATTAAGCCACTTCTCTTGGATCAGGTTTCACGACATTTTCTATTCTAAAGGCCATAGCCATTTCCGATACATTGAAGTATTTAGCCATTCTAGTCAGAGACTGGTTTAACTCGTGCCATTTTTTCCTAACTATTACTTCTGGCATTAGCAATTCTGCTGCAAATTCATTCGCTTCTTTTTCTCTAGTTTTTTCGTCTTCAGAATAATGGTTCCTATCTTTCTGAAATGTGTTGTATAAAGGGTTTTGAGGCTCTTCTAGTGTAGAATTAGTTTCAAAAAATTCTCTGTGTCTGAAGTAATGTCCTAACTCATGAGCTATTGTAAAAACCTGCCTCGTTGGCGAATCTTTCTCATTAACATAACATATGAACTTGCCGTCAAGTTTTTTCTCTATTTTGCCAGAAATATTTTCTGCCAACTTGTCCTCAAATACTTCAAGACCAACTTCATTCGCAAACTCAACTACTTGGAATGGAATTTTGTTTTTGTATTTTTCATAAACTATTCTGTCAGCTTCACTTAAAAAAGTAGTTATATTTATCATTTTAATCTCCTATTACGATTTCATTGATTTTATTAAAGTCGTGATTGTTCTTTTCAGGTCAAATTCCTCATCGTAACCCTGATCCTTCCCGATCTCTTTTAAAAGGTCGTGTTGGGATTTTTTTGGTTTTATATATTTGTTATCTTGGTAGACATAAATTTAGTGTTTGATTATGGCGATAAATTTAATTAAATTCTAATTAAATCGGCAATTAATTTAAAACAAGTTATTTGTTAATTGCAAAAAATTTTTTATTGGTGGTGGATTTGAGATTACAAATTGCCTAGCACAAATTCAAAAAAATGTAATAAAATTTGTAAATATTGTGATATTTATCTGTTAATATTATTTCACAGCTAATAATAATTTTTATATGTTAATATCATTTGTTATTGATTATAACTGCCAACTCAATTTTTTATAATTTTTTTTAAAATTTCTTATTAAGATTTTTTGTATCAAGATATTGCAATTTAATTCTCATAGCTTTTTTGTTTGCTTTTTAAGAACATAACATTAAAAATAATCAATAATTTAAAACTTTATGAATCATCAAAACCAAAAACAAGTTATTAAACAATTCAAGACCCAGAATCTCAACAAAGCCTTCTCGTTAATTGAATTATCGATTGTTATTTTAATCATCGGTATTTTAGTTGCCGGGGTTACGCAAAGCTCGCGATTAGTTAATCAATTTCGCTTAACCTCAGCCAGAAATATCACCCTTAGCTCGCCATTGCCTG
>JBJTWJ010000146.1:0-3922 GCA_046081665.1 Alphaproteobacteria bacterium
GCTGAATTGGCAAATAAAGCTCAGATTTTTATTGATTTTGCCCATTCGCCAGATGCTTTAAAAAATGTTTTATTGCAAGCTCAAAAAATTCGTCAAAAAAATTTGCAATCGCAATTAAAATCATCGCGAATTATTATTTTGTTTGGTTGTGGTGGTGATCGTGATCGAAAAAAAAGACCGATAATGGCTGAAATTGCTTGCCAATTAGCAGATCTAGTGATCATAACTGATGACAATCCCAGAACCGAGATTGCCAAAGATATTCGTCAAGAAATTCTGGTAAACTGTAATTTGGATAAAACAATTGAGATTGCTGATCGTTTTGTAGCGATAAATCAAGCAATAAAAATGCTTGAAGAAAATGATATTTTGATTTTGGCAGGCAAGGGTCATGAAAAATATCAGATTATTGGCGATAAAAAAATAGATTTTGACGAAGAACAAATTGTAAAAAATGCTCTCAGATAATTTTTTAAATCCCAGTTTTAATATTGAATTTAGTGATCTGTACAATATTGATGGTTTGAAAAAAATCGACCAAAAATTTAGCGAATTTTTAAAACAGAAAAATTTAAACTGTTATCAACAGTTTTTGGTTAATAAAAACAATAATTCGCAACTTTTAATCGAAGTTGCTAAAAGTCTTGAAGAATTTTTGGTAAATTTATTTTTGATTGAAGAACAAAATTCTTTTCTAAAATTACAGCATAAAAATTTTGATATTGTTTACGAGGTTAAGAAGGAGTATATTTCTCGCAGTTTTTTAAAAAAATTTTCAGCAAGTGATTTTAATAAAGCGCTTGCTGGCAAAAAAATTTTAAAGCAGTTAAACCTTGATTTTACTGATCTTGATCAACTAGAAATTGATCTTGCGCAGTTAATTTACCTTGAAATTAATCGAGAAAATCAAGATCAAAAAATTATTAACCTAATTGAAAATTATTGTCTTTGGGCATTGTTTAGTGAAGACGGACAGTTGCTTCATATTAATGGCAATTTGTTTAACTTACCGCAAAAAACTAACAAAAAAAACTTACTGACCAATATCGATTGCACTAACAATGAAAAAATTCGAGGATTTGATTTGATTGATCAAGGATTTTCCTTAAATCAAATTCACGGCCAAGCCAAATATTGTATTCATTGTCATAAGCAAAATAAAGATTCTTGTCGCACTGGTCTGATTGATAAAAACACTGCTAAAATTAAAATTGATGAACTTGGAATTAAATTGAGCGGTTGTCCATTGCAACAAAAGATTTCTGAAATGAATCTCCTTAAAAGTCAAGGTTTTACGATCGCATCCTTGGCAATTGCCATAATCGATAATCCAATGATTGCAGGAACTGGGAGCAGAATTTGTAATGATTGCATGAAAGCTTGTATTTTTCAGAATCAAGATAGCGTTGATATCCCACAAATTGAAACAAGAATTGTTAAAGATGTTTTGCATTTGCCTTATGGTTTTGAAATATATTCGTTGTTAACCAGATGGAATCCGCTAAATCTCTCAATGCCAATGATGAAAAGTGATAGCGGAAAAAAAATTTTAGTTTGCGGTGTTGGTCCTGCCGGATATACTTTGGCTCATTATTTGTTAAATTTGGGTCATGAGGTAGTTGCAATTGATGGTCTGAAAATTGAACCCTTGCAATCAGAAATAAGTGGAAGAGATCATGAAAATAATTTGACAGAATTTAAAGCAATTAAAGATTTTTCAGAAATTTATGAAGAACTTTCGAAGCGAACCATTGCAGGATTTGGAGGGGTTGCTGAATATGGCATAACTGTTCGCTATGACAAAAATTTTTTAAAGGTAATTAGAATTTTACTGATGAGAAGAGCAAATTTTCAGCTTTATGGTGGAATTAGATTTGGCTCAACAATTACTGATAAAATTGCTTTTGAGAATTATCAATTTAATCACATTGCCTTGTGTATTGGTGCAGGAAGACCTCATATTTTAAATTTAAAAAATAATTTTGCCAAAGGTGTAAGATTAGCTTCAGATTTTTTAATGGCTTTGCAATTGGGTGGAGCATATCAAAAAAATCTTTTTAGTAATTTGCAAATTCGCTCACCAATTGTAGTTATTGGCGGAGGTTTAACAGCGATTGACAGTGCTACTGAAGCCAAAGCCTATTACGACTCTCAGCTTAAGATATTTTACGAAAAATTTATTAAAATTTTCGGCGAAGATTATCAAACTAAAAATTTAGAAAAATATTTTAATGACGAAGAATTGTTGATAATTAAAGAATTTATTGCAAGTTATCAAGAATTAACAAAAATTAACAAAAGTTGTGGAAATGTTAAAATACTTTATCGTAAAAATTTAATTGATTCACCAGCCTATCGTCAAAATCATCTTGAGGTTAAAAAAGCTTTAGAGCAGGGTGTGGAATTTATTGAAAATTGTGAAGTTGAAGCGATTATTGTTGATCAATTTAACAGTGTTAAAGCCTTGAAAACTAAGGATCAAAAAATTATCGAATGTCGAAGTTTAATAATTGCCATTGGCACATCGCCAAATTTATCGATAATTTATGAAGACAATCTTGGTTTAAAAAATGATCAGAAATATTTATTACCAATGGCTAAGCAATTTGCGGTAAATAATCTAAAAAACAAATTACTCAAAGAAAATATTGGCGATGAATTATCACAATTACAGTTTATTAACCAGATTAACCCCAATACTTTGCAAGCGATTAGTTTTTTTGGTGATCTGCATCAAGACTATGAAGGAAGTGTTGTGAAAGCAATGGCAAGTGCTAAGAAAGGGGTTATGGAAATTGAAAAAATTTTAAGTTTGGGTGAGTTAAAATATGATACTGCAAACAATAAACCTCTTCAGGAGTTTGATTATCGCAAAGATTTTTTAGTTAAAATTTTAAAAATTAATCGCTTAAGTGAAAATGTTGTTGAAGTTGTGGTTAAAGCTAAATTACAAGCATTGCAAACACAAGTCGGACAAATTTTTCGTTTACAAAATTATCGCAGTTACTCTTCGCATATAAATGATCAACACTTGGTTATGGAGGGGATAGCAATTACTGCCTTAAGTATCGATTTAGTTTTAGGAATTATAACTGGTATTGTTGTTGAAACAGGTGGATCAACTAGTTTGATTAAAAATTTTAAAGAAAATGAGCCTTGTGTTTTCATGGGTCCAAGCGGTAAGCCAACTGAAATTGCCAAAAATGAAACGGTAGTTTTTATTGGGGGAGGGCGTGGTAATCAGCCTTTAACTGCCTTGGCTGAAGAGTTTAGTAAAAATGGTTGTAAAGTAATATTTTTTGCCGGTTATCGTCAAGCTTCATATATTGTTAATTTATCGCGAATGAAAAAATCTTGTCAGCAATTAATTCTTGCAGTTGAGGAGGGTGGCAATTCAAAAGAGTTTTTTCACGGCAATGTTATTGAAGCAATTAAAGATTTTTTTCAAAAAAATCCGCAACCAATTAACCGTATTTTTACCATTGGTAGTGATAATTTGATGCATGAAATTGCTAAATTGCGTCATCAAAATCTTGTTAAAGAATTTGCCCAAGCTCAATATGCTATTGCTAGTCTAAATGCTCCGATGCAATGCATGATGAAAGGAGTTTGTGCTCAGTGTTTGCAGAAAAAAACTAACAAATTAGGTGAAACTGAATATTTTTATTGTTGTGCTAATCAAGATCAACCAATCGATGAGGTTGATTTTGAGCATTTGCATAGTCGTTGTCAGCAAAACTCAGTTTTAGAAAAGATAAATAGATTTTGGTTAGAATATATTATACCAAATCCCATCTTTAAAAGAACAAAAAAAAATTAAAATTCTAACTTCATATTTTTGGCTAAAAATCTTCAAAAAGCCTCAGCTGTATAGATATACAGCTTCATTTTTTAAAGATTTTTATCTCAAAAATATTTTGTT